>JACDDJ010000149.1 GCA_013817065.1 Acidobacteriota bacterium | reverse complement strand
ACAGGGGGTTGGTGAAGGTGTCGAGGCGGCCGATCACGTCGCCGACGATGTTGTTGGGGGTCGAGGCGCCGGCGGTGAGACCGATGGTCAGCGGGCCGGTTGCCTTCAGCCAGTCGTGGGCCACGGTTTCCAGGCCGGTGACGGTCGAGGGCGCACCGATCGGCCGGTGGCGAATCTCGGTGGCCGACACCAGGCAATTGGGCTCGGCGATATGGAACGTCTGGACCCGCTCGGCGCAGATTCGCGCGAGATTGCAGGTGTTGCTGCTGTTGTAGCCGCCAACCACGATCATCAGGTCGAGTTGATGCGCATCGAGCAGAGCGATCACCGCATCCTGCCGCTCCTGCGTCGCGCTGCAGATCGTATCGAACGCGCGGAAGTGTCCGGCCAGCTCCTCGGCGCCATACCGATCCCGCATCGCGGCCCCGACCATCTCGCCGATCTCCAGCGACTCGGTCATCAACATCGTCGTCTGATTGGCGCAACCGATGCGCTGCAGGTCGCGGTCCGGATCGAAGCCCGGGGAGGCTGCGGCCGCAAAGCGCTCGAGGAACGGCTCGCGGTCCCCGCCATTCCGGATGTAGTCGCAGACGATGGCCGCTTCTTCGCGGTCCAGCACCACCAGGTAACGCCCCTCCGGATACTTCAGCGCCTGTGACGCGGTCGCCCGCGTCTCCTCGTGTTTCACCTTGCCGTGAATCACCGACGTGAAGCCGTCCCGCGCGTAGCGGATGACATTCTTCCAGACGTTCAGCACGGAACCGCAGGTGGTATCGACCAGCGTGCAGCCCTGCAGCGAGAGCTGCGCCATGTCGCCGACGGTCACGCCAAAGGCCGGCAGGATCACGACATCGTCCGGCCCGATTTCTTCACTGCGTTCGCCGGGATCCGAGAGGAAACGGATGCCCTCGGCGCGAAGCCGATCATTGACGTGGGGATTGTGGATGATCTCGCCGGTGAGGAACACGTTCCGGCCAGGGAATCGCCGCCGCGCCTGGTATGCATAGTCGACCGCGCGATCGACGCCGTAGCAGAAGCCGAACTCGCGTGCGAGGTGGATCGTCAACCGTCCGGCCGTGTAGTGGTAGTCGGCGGCGCGAACCTGGTCGATCAGGCGACTGTCGTAGGCGTCGGAGAGCTCGCCCGCAACCGCCTCCTTCATGTCGAGGCCCTTACGGAAAATCAGCGGCTGGGTCGTGGCCAAAATTTACCTGGAGGACTTGACGAAGTCGGCGGCGCGCGGAGTGAAGGTGTCATAGGCGCGCAAGGCCTCGTATCGCGGCGTTGCCGCTGCCTCGAGCTCCTCGAGATCGGCGGCTTCGTCACTGAGTGGATTCACCGTTGCCACCACGGGAATAATCCCGCCCGGGTTGGCGACGATGCGCGGCTGATCGACCGGCTGGAGCAATCGCGCCCCGAGATCGAGCATCTGCCCGAGCCCAAGACCGGCAATGAAACAGGCAGCCGCGACACCCATCATCCAGCCACGGGCCGGGATCGTCTTTGCCGTCTCGACTGGCTGCCTGGGGAACGCGATGACCCGTGCCGGACGTTCACCCGCTTCGATCCGGCGGAGGATCTGTGAACGCTGACTCGCGAGCCGATCGGCCGGAATAGCTTGATCCGCCTCGGCGATCGCGTCGACTCGCATCTCCTCGAGCCAGCTCGTGAACGAGGCCAGCCGCAGGCGACATTCCGCGCATTCCTTCAGGTGCGGATGCGAGACCGGTTGCCGTTCGGCAGCCGCATTCGTCCACAGCTCCGCAAACGTTTCGTCGCCGAGGTGCGGCGTGCTCATGCGGCTGATTATGGACACGTTCATTTCTCCCTGTCCGGCCCGGCGCCCTCGCCGAGCAGTACACGCAATTTTCGAATCGCCCGAAACAGGTGCACGCGAACCGTCGACTCGTTCAATCCCGTCATCGCGCTGACTTCGCGCGAGGTGCAACCCTCGTAGTGGCTTAGCATGAACACCGATCGCTGACGGTCGGGCAGCTTCGCGATCGCCTCCGCAACCTGGCGGCGACGCTCTCGCGAGAGGAGCTGCGCCTCGGGGGACGGCCCATGTCCGGGTGTGCGCTCCGCAAAATCCCGCTTGCCGCCCGGTCCGTCGGGCATCGACGTGACCCAGCGTTCCCGCCGGGTGCGCGCCTTGATCCGATCCAGGCACCCGTTGATCAGGATCCGCGTGAACCAGACCTCGAAGGGCAGTTCCTCGCGGAACGTCGCCAGGTGCGAATACGCCTTCACGAAGGCGTCCTGGACCGCTTCGTCGGCCTCGGCGCTGTCGCGTACGTAATGGAACGCGATCCGTGTTGCCCGCCGCTGGTGCCGCGCGACCAGTTCGGCGTAGCGTTCCCGCGCCTCAGCCAGCCGGCCTTCCGCCTGCATGGCCTTGACCGCGGATGCAGCGACCCCGTCAGCCTCGCGGCCGGGAGTTCCGGCCACCTGCGCTCCTGTCATCTATACGCCCTGTGGCCTCAATCGTTTACCCAGGATCGATCGATCGACGTATCGGCCAGCGAGTTATGGACCAGGCTCATCGATCGAGGTGTCGTCCCAGTATAAGTGAGGCAGCTAGAATGTCGGGTATGACATCCTCATCCGTGGCCGGGCAGGGGCGCCCGCGGGCCTCGGAATTCGTTTTTGCACGGCTGCGGTACGACTCCGGCGACTGGGATTACAACCCCAAGGTGGCGGCCAATGTCCTCAATTCCGTCGTCGAATACACGTCGATCCGGGTCTTCCCCGAAGAAGTCGTGATTTCGGCGGGGTCTGACGACCTGCTGGCCTTTCCATTTCTGTTCATGACCGGTCACAAGCTCGTTCGCTTTTCCAGCAAGGAGCGGGACCAGTTGAAGCGGTTCGTGGAGCATGGCGGCCTGCTGTTCTCCGATGACTGCAATCACGATGTGAACGGGCTGTATGCGCGCAGCTTCGAGGAAGAGATGCGGCTCGTCTTCGGCGAACGCGGCGCGCTCCCGAAGCTGCCCAACAGTCACCCGGTCTATCGCAGCTTCTTCAAATTCGACGCCGGACCACCCCAGACGTCCCATGAGTTGAACGGGTGGGGCGACGAGCTGGTCCACGACTACTTGCGGGGCGTCGAGACGCGCGGCCGTCTTGGCGTGCTCTACAGCAATAAGGACTACGGCTGCGAGTGGGATTACGACTGGCGGAACAAGCGCTTCCAGCGCGAGGACAACACGAAATTCGCCGTCAATGTTGTCGTCTACACGATGACCGCGTAGTGCTCGGCTGGGGAACGGACGAAAGAGTGGATATGACATCCCGTTGGCGTGTGTGCCTGGTGCTGGCGGCTCTCGCGGCCGGGTGCTCGTCGGTCCCGGCGCGGAACGGGCTGACGCCGTCAGTCCGTGACCAGGCAAAGCCGCTGCGCGTGCAGGTCGCCCAGGAGCGCAATGCGGTGCGAACGGTTCGTCTCGAGGACTACGTGCGGGCCGCCGCGATCTCGGAGTTCGCGCCGCCGTCGGGCGATCCGGAGCTGATCGAGCGGATGCTGGAAGTGCAGTCGGTGATTGCGCGCACCTATGCCCTCGCCAATCGGGGCCGTCATCGGCGCCAGGGCTTCGACCTGTGTTCGACGACGCACTGCCAGTTGTATGAACCATCGCGATTGAGGACCTCGCGCTGGGCCGAGGCGGCGGCGATCGCGGTCCGTCAGACGGCGGGCGCAGTGGTGTGGCACGAGGGCGGCCCGGCAGTCGCGCTGTTTCACGCCGACTGCGGTGGACACACCAGTACGTCGGTCAGTGCCTGGGGCGGGACCGAGCGGTCCTATCTCAAGGCGGTGCGCGATGACGGCCACAACGACTCCGCCCACGCCCAGTGGACCTACGCGGCAACCACCGCGGCGATCCTCGACGCCATCAACGCGGACCCCCGCAGCCGCGTCGGAGCACGACTGGACGCGATCAGCGTGCTCAAACGCGACGCGTCCGGCCGGGCCGCGACGGTGAGGCTGAAGGGGGCGCGCGAACTACTGATCCGAGGTGAGGACCTCAGGGCGATCCTCGCTCGCGACTTCGGTCCGCGCGCGGTCAGAAGCACGCTGTTCGACGTGAAGCGCGAGGGCGGGTCGTTCGTCTTCACTGGCCGGGGCTTCGGCCACGGCGTGGGACTGTGCCAGGCCGGTGCGCTCGCGCGTCTCCGTGGCGGCGCCAGGCCGGCGGAGGTGCTCGAGCGCTACTATCCCGGCACGACGCTCCGGGCGGCGAATTGATCCAAGGCGCTGAGCGGCGACGAGATACGACGTTGCCGCGTTGACTTCGCGCCGTCCAAGTCGGTACGATTCACCGTTACACTGGTCCCGGCGCACCCCGCAAGGTGCCCTCATTACCGGCCCGGGTTTGGGCCAACAGAGCGAGGAGCAATGGCACAGGCGCAGCAGCAGGAAACCGGCCTCGAAGGCCACGGCATCGTCAACGTGGCGCGGGTCTACTGGAACCTGAGCCTTCCGGCGCTGTACGAAGAGGCGGTGCGCCGCCGCGAAGCGTTGATTTCGGTCGACGGCCCCCTGGTGTGCCGGACCGGGCAGCACACGGGCCGGTCGCCCAACGACAAGTTCATCGTGCGCGAGCCCTCGAGCGAAGACAAGGTGTGGTGGAGCAAAGTGAACCGCCCGATCGACGCGGAACAGTTCGAGGCGGTCCACCAGCGGATGCTGAACTACTGCGAGGGCAAGGAACTCTTCGTCCAGGACTGCTATGCCGGCGCGGATCCGGACTACCGCCTCCCGGTGCGGATCATCACCGAACAGGCATGGCACAGCCTGTTCGCGCGGCACATGTTCATCGACGTACCCGGGGCAGGCAGCGGACCAACGCACACACCCGAGTTCACGGTGATCGACATGCCGGGCCTGACCGCGGATCCGAAGGTCCACGGCACGAACTCGGAAGTGTTCGTCCTGCTGAACTTCGCGAAGAAGCTCGTGCTGATCGGCGGCACCAGCTATGCGGGCGAGATCAAGAAGTCGATCTTCACCGTCATGAACTACCTCCTGCCGCTGCGGAATGTTATGTCGATGCACTGCTCGGCAAACGTCGGTACAGCGGGCGACACGGTCCTCTTCTTCGGCCTGTCAGGGACCGGAAAGACGACGCTGTCGAGCGATCCCGACCGGCAGTTGATCGGCGATGACGAGCATGGATGGAGTGAGGCCGGCATCTTCAATATCGAAGGGGGCTGCTACGCGAAGATGATCAAGCTCTCGGCTGAAGCCGAGCCGCAGATCTACGCGACGACGAAGCGCTTCGGTACTGTTCTCGAGAACGTCCGCATGGACGCCAACACCCGGCATCTCGATCTCGGCGACGCGTCACTGACTGAGAACACGCGCGGCGCATACCCGCTCGAGTTCATCGATAACTCTGTTCCCTCTGGCCAGGGGGGCCATCCCAGGAACATCGTGATGCTGACGGCCGATGCCTTTGGCGTCTTGCCGCCGATCGCCCGCCTCTCACCGGCCGGTGCGATGTACCACTTCCTTTCGGGCTACACCGCGAAGGTTGCGGGAACCGAGAAGGGCGTCACCGAGCCGAAGGCGACGTTCAGCACCTGCTTCGGTGCGCCGTTCATGGTGTTGCACCCGACCGTTTACGCGAAGTTCCTCGGCGAACGCATCGCCAGGCACGGCGCGAAGGTGTGGCTGGTCAATACCGGCTGGACCGGCGGCGCCCATGGCGTCGGGGCGCGCATGAAGATCGCGCACACCCGCGCGATGATCAAGGCGGCGCTCGCCGGGCAGCTCGACAACGTCGAGTACGCCGTGGATCCGTTCTTCAACCTCGAAGTTCCGCAGAGCGTGCCGGGCGTCCCGTCCGAAGTGCTGAACCCGCGCAATACCTGGAAGAACGCGGCCGAGTACGACGAGCAGGCGGCGAAGCTGGCGCGGATGTTCATCGACAACTTCAAGACATTCGAGGCGGAAGCCGCTCCGGACGTCACCGCAGCGGGTCCACAGTCCGTGTGATTCCGACCGTCGGGCTGGAGGTCCACGCGCAGCTGCGGACCTCCAGCAAGATCTTCTGCGGGTGCTCGGCCGCTTTTGGCGCCGAACCCAACACCCATGTCTGTCCCGTCTGTCTCGGCCTGCCGGGCGCGCTCCCGGTGCTCAACGCGCGAGCCGTCGAATTCGCCGTCCGCGCCGCCCTCGCCTTCGGCTGCACCATCCACCCCGTCTCTCGCTTCGCGCGCAAACACTACTTCTATCCTGACCTGCCGAAGGGCTACCAGATCTCTCAGTACGACGAACCGCTCGCCACCGGCGGGGTGGTGACAGTCGCGATGGAGGCAGGCCCGCGCCGCGTCGGGCTGGTTCGGATTCACATCGAAGAGGACGCCGGCAAGTCCCTCCATCTCGATGACGCAGGGACGGCCGTCGACTTCAATCGCAGTGGCGTCGGCCTCATAGAGATCGTCACGAAGCCGGAAATCGACTCGGCGGCACTGGCGGGCGCCTGCTTCAGCCGGATTCGGGATGTGCTGGTCGCCCTCGGCGTGAACGACGGGAACATGGAGGAGGGTAGTCTTCGTTGCGACGCGAACGTCTCGATCCGTGCCGACGCCGCGGCGCCGCTCGGCGTCAAGACCGAGGTCAAGAACATCAATTCGTTTCGCTTCGTGCAGCGTGCGATCGAGTTCGAGGTGGCGCGACAGACCGCGATGGTTGAAACAGGACAGTCTGTTGAACCCGAGACCCGCCTCTGGGATCCCGGGGCGGCGCGGACGATCCCGATGCGCAACAAGGAGGAGGCACAGGACTACCGCTACTTTCCGGAGCCTGACCTGCTGCCACTGACGGTGAGCATGGCGTGGCTCGCCGGCATAACGGCGTCGATGCCGGAGATGCCCGACGCAAAGCGCGAGCGATTCGTCCGCGATTACGAACTGCCCGAATACGACGCCGGCGTGCTGACCCAGTCCCTGGCACTGGCTGACTACTTCGAGGCAACCGCCGCCGCCAGCGGCAATCCAAAGGCCGCGAGCAACTGGATCATGGTCGAAGGGCTGGGACGATTGAACGCCGCCGGGATGTCGATCGGCGACATGCGGGTGACGCCGGAGGCATTGGCGCGCTTGATTCGCCTGGTCGAGTCGGGCAGGATTACCGGACCAACTGCCAAGGCCGTCTTCGAGCGGATGTTCGCGGAAGGTGGCGACGCCGAAGCACTCGTCGCGGCTGGTGGACTCGCGCGCGTCGATGACGACGACGCGATCGAAGCTCTAGTCCGCGAGACCCTGGCGCAGCACCCGGTGCCGGTGGCGCACTACCGGGCAGGAAAGCGGCAGGCATTCGGGTTTCTGGTGGGCCAGGTGATGAAGTCGAGCGGCGGCCGGAGCGACCCGGCCAAGACCTCGGCGGCGCTTCGCCGAATTCTTGACTCTGAATGATTGAAGTCCAGCACGTCTCGAAAACCTATGCTCGCGGCGTCTACGCGCTGCGCGATCTGTCGCTGCACATCGGCAAGGGTGACTTCGTCTTTCTCACCGGGCCGAGCGGCGCCGGCAAATCCACGCTGCTGCGGTTGCTGTTGCGGCGTGATGTCCCGTCCGAAGGGCAACTGATCGTCGGCGGGCGCAACCTCGCCGAGCTCACCCCCAGGCAGGTCCAGGCCTATCGTCGTTCGATCGGATTCGTCTTCCAGGACTTCAAACTGCTGCAGAAGAAGACGCTCCTCGAGAACGTCGCCTTCGTGCCCCGCGTGCTCGGGCTCGGCGCGTCGCAGCAGCAGCGGCGCACGTTCCAGGTCCTCAAGTGGGTCGGGCTGCAGCATCGCATGTCGGCATATCCCAGGGAGCTGTCTGGTGGAGAGCAGCAGCGGGTCGCGATCGCGCGCGCGATTGTGAACGATCCGCTCATCATCCTCGCCGACGAGCCGACCGGAAACCTCGATCCTGACCTCTCTCTCGAGATCATGAACCTGTTCCGCGAGATCAACGCCCGCGGCACGACGGTGGTGGTCGCCACGCACGATCGAGAGTTGATTCGCCGCGTCGGCCGTCGATCCCTGACGCTCGATCACGGCGAGATCGTGGAGACGACCTGATGCACGCGCTGCGTTACTTCTTCTCCGAGGCCGCCACTAGCCTGATGCGCGGGCCGGTCGCATCAGCGTTGGCGATCCTGACGATCGCGAGCGGCATGTTCGTCCTCGGTGTGTTCCTGGTCGTCAATGCGAACTTTCAGCGCGTGGTCGATCGATGGAGCCGGTCGGCGGAACTGTCGGTGTACCTGCATGACGACGTCACGCCGGAGCAACTGACGGCCATCGACGCGATTACCGGCAGCAGCGGACTTGCCGCCCGTCGCGAGTACGTGTCGAAAGAGCAGGCGCTCGCACGTTTCAAGACCGACTTCCCTGATCTTGCCGGCACCGCCGGGACGCTCGAGAACAATCCGTTCCCCGCGTCCTTCGATGTGCAACTGAAGCCGGACCTTCGCGAGTCGACCACCGCGGTCGACGGGCTGGTGTCGGCGCTGACCACTATGGCGGGCGTCGCCGACGTGCGTTACGACCGTGAGTGGCTGTCGCGGCTCAACACGCTGGTGCGGACCGGCCGGATCGGGGCGACCGGGATCGTGCTGCTGCTGGCGGTCGCCGCCGCCATGACGGTCGGCAATGTGGTTCGCCTGACCGCCGCCGCCAGGCGCGACGAGATCGAGATCATGCAGCTCGTAGGCGCGCCCTTCGCTTATGTTCGAGGACCGTTCGTGGCCGAAGGCATTTTGCAGGGCGGGATCGGCGCGATCGTGGCGTTGATCGCCTTGACCATCGCGTTCTATTTCGTCCGCACGAAATTCACCGCGCTCACATTTCTGGCTCTACCGATG
>JACDDJ010000758.1 GCA_013817065.1 Acidobacteriota bacterium | reverse complement strand
CAGCACTGATGTTGAGGACGTCCTGCGGACCCAGCACATAGCTGGTCTGGGCCGCCGGTGACGGCTGCACGCCGGTCCAGAGGAGCAGCGCGCATGCGACCGTGAGGAGAGGTTTCTTTGTCATTGCTGTGTTCCGTAGATGATCGAACCAAAGACACGAAGTCCTTCGTAATCACGCCGTCCTTCGATCTCTGAACGGCGGGTGTAGTAGTTGGTGTCCACTCCGAGGCGAAGCGACTCCCCCAGCCGATAGCCAACACCCGCACCGAGGACGTAGCCGCGGTCCGGCTTGCTGTCATCCAGCGCCGCACCGCTCGCCGACAGCTGGCGATAGGCGAGAATCTGGTGCCCGCCGCGGCCGACGATCTCCCACGACGTGAGCATCCGCTGCGTCACCGTCACGGCGATGTCGGTCAGCGCGTAGTACGGACGAAGCGCCTGGAAGGAGTACTCGATGTCGCGTTCAACCCGCGCCTGGAAGCGCGTCGCGCCCCTGATGTAGGCGGTGTCGACGGCCGCGACCGCGCCGTTGTACTCGGGGAGGTTGTCTGTGACCGGTTTGAAGCGGCGGTAACCGGCAAAGACGCGACCGGAGATGAGCGCGGACGGCTTCAACTCGAAGCCGGGCATGACGCGCACGCTGTCGGCATCGCGCACGTTCGTGTTCACGAAGCGGTCGCGTCCCAAGTCAGTCGCCACAACGAACGTCGTCAAAGGCGTCATCTCGTAGCGGAGCTGAACCTCGGTCAGGCTCTCGCGGCGATTCAGCGCCGTTGCGAGCAGCTGGTCGGTGACGGTGTCGTCTTCGTACACCGCGTTGGCGCGGGTGAAGCTCCCGACGAGCGACGTCTTGCCGCCAAGTCTCAGGCTGCTGCCGAGCGTGTACGAATCATCGTGACGCCGGGCGCGCGCGTCGATCTCGTAACCCTGCCGATCGCTCGAGTTCACATACGTGCCGGCGATGAACGGTGTCAGCCGCGCGAGCGGCACTTCCCACCGTACTTCGTTGGCGGTGTTCCAGGAGCGCTGGTTGTCGTACTCCTGGAAGTAGAGATACTGGCCGCCGAACTTGCCGCTCAGGCGCGTCCCCGCCGGGCGCATCCACAGCGCCACTTCCGGGCCGAAGGCCGCGGTGTTGTCGCTCTTGGGATTGTCCGCCTCGTTGAAAACGTTCGAGTCGGTCCCAAAGTTCGTGAGCTTGATCGCCGGCGTGAAGCGGATCGGACCGAAGCGGAAACGCGCTGACTCGAACGGGTCGTCCGCTTCCTGCGCAGCCGCCGGGGATCCCGCGAAGAAGGCCGCGCACACGAGTACCAGCGCAACAAGAATTCGAGGTTGCATATGAGATGTGGAGCTGGGACGAGGGAAAAGAGAATGGGCCCGCACGAGGGCGGGCCCACAGACAACAGCAGCGGTGAACGCGCTGTCGGTAATTACCGAGAGGGGCTGGCCGGACCGTTCGCGACGACGCCCGCGGTGATACCCGCTGCGCCCGCGGCTGCCAGGAGCAACCACGCGGCCGGATTGCCACACTCGATCTGCACACCGGACTTCAGCGGCTGCTTCGCAAGATCGAACGGACCCTCCGTGCAGACCACTTTGCCCTTGGGATTGATCAGCTCCACCAGGTAGTTCGCCGGATCGACCCCGGGGAGTTCGAACTTCCCTGTTGCATCGAGCTGCACTGTCGCAGCGATCGAGCCCGCCTGGACGTTTCTCGCCCGCACCGAGTAATCCGTGTAGGGCTTCTTCGCTTCCTTGTCCGCCGTCCCGCTGATCGTGCCGAGGGACTGCGCGCCGATACCCGCTGACTGCATCATGCTCGTCGCGAACACGACCGCCATACCGAAAGCTACTGTCTTCCGCGTTCTCATTACTCTCTTCCTTCCAGATCGCTACTGATGTGGAAGCAATAGTCGCCCGCCTCAGCCGCGCGGTCAAGCGGCGGCGGGAAGGTTCTGTATCGGCCGAACGACGGGCGTATCCGTTGGGATACATCAGGCCCACCCCCTCGGCCGCATCAGATTCAGGCGGCGCATTTTGCGGTAAAGATTGGTCCTCTGGACGCCGAGGACCTTGGCGGCGTCGGCAATCCGGCCCCGGTGGTGCTGAAGAACCGCCGCGATGTACTCGGATTCGAACCGCGCCCGGGCCTGCCGCAGGGTGGCGTCGAGTCGAACGGGGCCGGGGCTCCCTTCAAGAGGTGTGTGCGCGAGAACGTCCTCGAGCCGGATCAGTCCCTGGGGCACGAGCAGGATCAGCCGCTCGAGCAGGCTTTTGAGCTCCGGCACATTGCCCCGCCAGGGAAGCGCCGACAACAAGGTCAGCGCGGGGCGGGTCAGGGTCTTCAGAGGTGTCCGGTTGGCCTGGCACAACTCCTTGAGGAAGTGGGTCGCCAGTACCGGGATGTCCTCGCGACGCTGCCGGAGCGCCGGCACATCGATGCGGATCAGCGACAGCCGCTCATAGAGGTCCGGCCGGAGCCGTCCTTCTTCGAGAGCCGTGTTGATG
>JACDDJ010000757.1 GCA_013817065.1 Acidobacteriota bacterium | reverse complement strand
GCGAATGCCGATCTCCTTCCGGCGCTGAGCGACGGTGAACGACATCAGCGCGTAGATTCCCGCCGCCGATAACATCAACACGCTGACGGTGATGGCGGTGAGCACCGAAGCGATCAGCCGCAGCATCCCTTGCTCCTGTCGTAACACTGTGTCGAGTGTCGCGATGTTGCGCAGCTGCAGATCCGGATCGATCGTCGCGCTGATCTCGCGGAGCCGCCCGGCGAACGCATCGGGATCGATCCCCCTCAACCGCAGCGCGACGCTGGCGCCATAGATCCCGGACGCCGGCGCCGCGTGATACATCTTCGCGGTCACCAAACCTCCCGTGGTTGCCTCCTTGGGAAAGTCACCGACGACCCCGACGATCTGGTACCAGCGACCCAACGTGACTTCACCGGATTCCACGTCGTTGCTGGCGCCGACGTAACGGACACGACGGCCGAGCGCGCTGCTGCCACCGAGCACGCCGCGCACGAACGATTGGTTGACGATCACCGTCCCTTCGCCTGCGGTGGCATCGGCGTGTTGTGGATTATCCGATTCGCCGTCCGCCGCACTGAAGCGACGGCCCGTCACCACGGGCACTTCGAACGTCTCGAAGAAGTTCGGCGCAACCCGGTTGAAGCGAACCTGGTGGCCGGCCCGCGTACCCGCCGCAACCCAGCCGCTGTCGCTGCCCGCTTCACCGGGAGATGCGACGCCATCAGCTTCGATCCAGACCGTGGGCTCACCGCCGGGGACGCTCGAGGCGAAGGTCAGGCCCGCAACGCCCGGCTCCGAGCTCAGCTGCCGCATCAAATCGCCCGATCGCGCCGCGTAGCGCGAGACGAATTCCCGTTCGTATGCTGCAGATGTGACGGCCGGCGCATTCGCGCGATCCATCGTCAGTTGTGCGGTCAGGAACTCTTTCGCGGCGCCGCCGGGATCGGCAAGCCCGTAGCGCAGCGAGTCCCACGTGTGAAACACCGCCGCAGGCAGCAGCGCCACCGCGATCGCGACCTGCAGAACGATCAGCGCCGTCCACGTTCGCCCGAACTGCATCCCCGAGCCGCCACCTGCACTCACCTGCTTCAATCCGTTCTGAACTCGCCGTCCCGTCGCCTGGAGCGCCGGGAGAACACCGACCATCGCTGCGGCAACAAGCGTCAGACCGAACATGTAAACGATCAGTTCGGGCGAGAGCTGGAAGTGCCACCAGAACGGCAATGCCGGGTAGTTGTGCCGCATCGCGTCATTGAGATTGGCAAGGGAGAACGAGGTCAGCCCTATGCTGATCACCACTGCGGCCGCCGCGAGGACCAGCGCCTCGACAAACAACTGCATGACGATGCGGCCGCGGCTCGCGCCGAGGGCGGTGCGGACGGCGATCTCTCCGTGGCGCGTGGCAGTGCGGGCATAAACAAGAATCGCCACGTTCACGCAGACGATCACCAGCAGCAGCGTAATCAGGAACTGCATCAGGTGGACCATCCAGATCGCGGACGCGTCGTTCTGATCGAAGAAGGGATACGTATAGGGCATCACCTTCGGACGAAGTTTGTCGTGCGTCGACGCAAACGCCTGCGCCGACCTGAGACCGACGGTGGTCAGTTCCGCCTGCGCACTTTCGTACGTGGCGCCGGCCGCCAGCCGTCCGAACACGCTGATCGATGGGCCCTTCCGCCGCTCGTAGAGAGAAACATCGAGCCGAAGAGGAATCCAGAAGCGATCGTTCACCGGGAACGCGAACCCATCGGGCATGACACCGACGATCGAGTACGACGTCTCACCAAGCTGCACGACCCGTCCGATGATCCCCGGATCACTGGCGAACCGGTTCCGCCACACCTCCGACGCAATCACCAGGACAGGTGTCGCTCCGGCGCGTTCGTCGTCCTCGACGAGATGCCGTCCGAGTTGCGGCGCCTCTCGAGCGACGCGGAAGCCCGCGGCCGACATCTCGGTCACGCGAACCGTTTCAGGCTGCGCCCCGGAAGCAATCAGGTTGCGACTGAGATGACGATAGGCCCCGAGGTCCTGCACCGACGTCAGTTGCCCGCGCCAGTCGAGGAAGTCGTGGACGATGCGCCGTTCGGCGGAGTGCTTCGCCGTGTCCCAGTTCTGCACCGCGACGATGCGATCACCGTCATCGAGCGGGAGCGCCGGGTCCAGCATCGTGTAGAGCACCGCGAACGATCCCGCCGAGATAGTGATCCCGACTGCCATCCCGATCACGCCAACGATCGTGAGCCACGGGTAGCGGACGAGGATCCGCGCCGCGAGCCTGAAATCCAGCCACGACAACCTGGTGCTCATATCCATGTGCCTGCGCCGCTCGCGGATCCGCTCGGATCGAAAGCGTGCCGTAAAGGCGAACGCCTGGCGCCAGTACCAGAGGCGCGCCCGCAACGGACCGTCATCGCTGCGGCGGCGAAACAACTCTTCGAGGTCGCCCGACACGTCCTCACGCACATCGTCAGGCAATGCGCGTTCGAGGATCCAGCGCGCGAGGAGGGGCGGTCGTGCGCCTGAGG
>JACDDJ010000756.1 GCA_013817065.1 Acidobacteriota bacterium | reverse complement strand
GGGCATGGGCGCCGTGTATCGGGCCCGGCGGACCCTGCTTGGCGACGAGGTCGCGATCAAGGTTGTCCTCGGTGATCACGGCGAAGGGGCGGCGAGGGACCGCTTCCTCAGGGAGAGTCGCGTCGCCGCAAGTCTCCGGCATCCGTCGATCGTTTCGATCTTCGACTTCGACATGCCGCCGGGCGGTCAGCCCTACCTCGTCATGGAGCTGCTTAGTGGTCCAAGCCTGCGCGAGGAGCTCGACTCCCGCCGGCGCATGGATCTCGACGACCTCCATCGCATCATTCCTGGGATCTGTGCGGCGCTGCAGCTCGCCCACAGCCACGATGTCGTGCATCGCGACATCAAGCCCGCGAACATCGTCGCGCATCATTATCACGGTGGTCAGCGCGTCTACAAACTGGTGGACTTCGGCATTGCCAACCTCCGGCAGAACGCCGACGAGACCCGGCTGACCGCCACTCACCAGTTCCTTGGGACCGTCAGCTACGCGTCGCCGGAACAGTTGACCGGCCGCGCGGTGGACGGACGCGCTGACGTCTACAGTCTGTCGGCGGTCCTCTTCGAGATGCTGACCGGGAAGCTGCCGTTCGCCAGCGACGGGGACTTCCTGGCGACCGTGTCGGCACAGCTGGCCGAACCCGCCCCCCGGGTGAGAATCCTTCGCCCTGACCTGCCCGCATGGATCGAGGATGTGCTCGCGAAGGGGCTTGCGAAGGAGCCGGACGCTCGCTGGCAGTCGGCAGAGGAGTTCGGTGCGGCGTTGCTGCGAGCGGATGCGCCTGCCAACGCGACGACAGTGGTCTCGGGGCCGGTGGCTGCCGGTCTTGCCGCCACCTACGACGTCGGTGAGCGGCTCGGGTCGGGTCGCCTCGGGAGCGAGGTGTTCCGCGGCACCCATCGAGCGCTCGGCCATCCCGTCGCGATCCGGATCCTGAGACCCGGCTCGCACCCGAACTGGAACGCGGCCAAGGAGCGCTTTCTGCGCGAAGCCAAGGCCCTGCAGGTCGCGCACGAGTCCGTGATCCAGGTGAGGGAATACGGTGAGGAGGCAGGCCTGGTCTACATCGTCACCGACTACATCAACGGGCCGAGCGTTCGCGGATTGCTGAGCGACACCGGACGCCTCGAATGGCCGCGGCTGAAACCGCTGCTGGCGAATCTACTCGAGGCCGCGCGGGTCCTGCATCGGCGGAAGGCACTGCTGACGGGGCTCAGTCCCGAGATCATGCGGGTGCGTCTGCCGGATCTAGAGGCCGGGGAGGACAGCGAGCAGCTTCTGATTTCCACCACCGGCATCTGGTCGGCGCAGGACCTGCTCGCGACCTTGAACGAGAAAACCGTGCGCGGCGTCTCTCTCGAGGATGTCGAACTGCGCTACGTTGCGCCGGAACTGCTGACCGGCGGGACTGTCGACGTCCGTTCGGACGTCTTCACCCTCGGCGTCGTGATCTACGAGATGGCCACCGGCGGCCGGCCCTTCGACGGTGGATCGATGCCGGAGCTGCTCGGCCGGATGTTGTCAGGAATGGTCGTGGTTCCGACGCTGGCGGCGCCTGAACTGCCGCCGGAAGTCGCGGGTGCCATCATGCGCGCATTGCGTCCAGCGCCCGCCGACCGCTTCGCGAATGTGAAGCAGTTCGCAACCGCCCTGACCGTGTCGCCCGTACACGGCTAGTTGCGCGAGCGTACGATCGGGAACACCTTGACGCTCTCGCCGAGCGCGGCGTCCATGATGTTCCAGTCCACCAGCCCGTCGTCCGAGCGCGGTTCGACGAGGTAGAAGGCGAGACGGCCGAGCGGCTGCTTGATGTTCACGACTACGGTGCCGGCGGGGAGCTCGCGCTCGGCCGCAACCCACTGTCCGGTGAGAGTGCGTTCCGTGTGAGTCTCAAAGGCGCGCGCGGCGACGCTGTTACCCGTGATCTGGAACTCTTCGACGGTCACCTTCGTGGGTGCCGACAGTGTCGTCGTGCGCACGCCATGCGCCTTGAGGTGATCGATCGCTTTGGTCAGGTCCGCAGGGACGTAATAAGTCGAGGGGACCCGTTCGGTCTCGGTCGCCTCAAAGGTGCCGTATTCAGCCATCCGCTCCGGCTTCCGCGCATCCGTCCGGAGCTCCATCGTGTGGCCGTCCACCGGGTGCTTCTCCTCGATCGTCTCGCCCATCAGGATCTCGACCTCGGGCCCTTTGGCGAGCTGCGAGCGCAGGCCAAGCTTCGTCCCGATGATCTGCCGGCCATCGGCGGCCTCCACGACCTTGCGAACCTTGCCGGCGTTGGCATGGATGAAGTTCAAGTTCTCCTCGATGAAACGTGATGTCGCCACGATCCGGTCCTTGAAGCTGGCGTAGGCGAATGCCTCGCTGAGGACCGCGATCCGGTTGCGCAGGCCGATGTAGTTGTTGTTGAAGCGCGGACGGCTGTCGAACGAGCGCCAGGCGCGTTCGGGTGGCGGCTCGCCGGCGCGGCCGCGGCCGCCGCCAAGGTTCCCGTAGTAGTAGTAGTCCCAGTTG
>JACDDJ010000148.1:2652-8885 GCA_013817065.1 Acidobacteriota bacterium | reverse complement strand
GTTCAGTGCTGCCCTGAGAACTGCCCTCGCATACCCGATCGTTCGCGCGCTCGCACTGGCGGTCCGATGCTCTTGGAACCATCGATCAACGTGCTGAGGACTGAGCCTCGCGAGCGCGATGCACCCGATGCCGGGCGACAGATGCCGCCTGCTGGTACGTGGCGAAGGCGCGAGGCCGCAGGCGGCTCTCCTTGTGCTTCAACCAATCCTGGAGGTAGCGGTCCACCGTCTGCCGTTCGTCGGTAATGACGTTTCCCTGCTGTGCAGCCTGAAGGATTCGAGGCAATTGATCGGCTACGGCCTTCCGCGTGCGCCCATAGACCGTCTTCCGACGGCGTTTTCCGTTTTGATAGCCGAGATCAACACGCGCCATCCATCGGCCGTCGGCCCGCTGACTGATGCTGCCTTCACCGTGTCCGCGTCTTCTTGACATTCGCTTCTTCCTTTCGCTTCCTGTCATGCTTACGGAATCGAGCACGGCTCGCGCACTTCGGTGTGCAGAACTTCTGACGAGCATCCTCAACGACGAACAGGCGCTCACACTCGCCACACAGGCTGAGCGGATCTTTATCCGCCAGTGAAACCGCCAGGGTGAGATAGCAGACTTCCAGTAGGGTCCGCGGCAGTATTCCCACGCGGAGATGACCGGGCGGGACAGATTCACCGCGTTCAGCTCGGTCGTAGATGAAGGCGCGCGTACCTTTGAGCGCAACACTCAACTGCCAGCCACTCCAATGGCTCGCGTGAATCAAGAGAGAGTGGTCGTCTGTTTCCGCGATCCTCTCTGGTGGTGGATCCCAGTCACGAGCCACAACTTCCCGTCCTGCAGGAGCCTCAGTGGTGAAAAAGCGGGCTTTCAGCCGCAGGAGTGCCTGCGTGTCCCCGCCAACGGCGGCCCGCACGTCGAGGACCGTTCGGCTGATGGTCCGTAACGCTTCCGCAGCCGCCACGAATTCTTGAAACGGCTCGCGACCAGGCACGAGAGCGTTGGGTATTCTGTCGATTCCCTCTGCTCCCTCATTCAGTAGACCGAAGCGTTGTGCAAAGCCGACTGCGTCGGTCGCAGTATGGACACGGGTAAGCTCTCGACCGAGCGCCGGTTCTGACAGGGGGTCCCAAGCGCTGCCCCGCGCGTAGTCCACGACGATCGTGTCACCCTCTAAACGTGCCGGACCCCGCAACCACCGTCGGTTCACCTGGCGCACCGTGGTCCTGGCGACAGGCTGCTCTACTACTTTCTTCGCCATCCACACCTCCAACCTAAGCGCCCAACGCTATCCAACGGTGCAACGCTAACACACCTAGACGGCGTTGTCTATCGCGCTTACTCTTTAGCAGAAGAGAGCACTTCGACACGCTCTGGAGGGATTAACACCAATGGCAGAAACACTACTCCTCAAGCCTCAGGAGGCGGCCGACCAGCTACGGGTCAGCCGCGCCAAGACGTACGAACTCATTTCATCGGGGCAAATTCCATCCATTAAGGTCGGGAGTTCCGTGCGTATTCCCGCTGGCGCTCTACGCGAGTGGATCAGTCAGCAACTCGCGGACAGGAACGTCGCTTAAAACGGCGACGCCCCGCCCGAGGTAGCACTCGGAAACGGGGCGGATGCTCATCGAGGACACGATGAACAAGCAGATTGTAACCGAAACCCCACGACGTGAACTCTGGCACCACCTCGCCGCTGAAGGCGCCGCCCTCGAGATCTTGGGACTTGAGGATCGCGTCCGCGAGGTTGAAGCCGAACGAGAGTCCTACCGCACGATGGTGCAGTCAGCACTCGACGCGCTCCGTCACACCATCAATGAGCGCGACAAGTTGCGCGCCCTCATCGATCACTGGATCTTCGAAGACAGGAAATCGCGGCAGCGAATGTCTCAGGTATCGAAACGCGAAGGGTCGCGAGCGGCCTGATGGCTGACGTGCTCTCGACCTTACAGGCCCTCGATGAAAGCGACCTCCGGTGGTCCTGGCCCGACAACCCGGTGGATCGTGGCGGCCCAAAGCCGCTGCCCGCACCGGAGCCACCTCAGGCCGATGTGATCGGTATCGCCGAGGCTCTCGGCCGCTACCGCGATGGCGTGCTGCGCGAGCGGCACTTACCGCGCCTGACAGTGGGCATCTCTCGCATCGATCGAGCCACCCGCGGATTCCAGGCTGGTGAATTGGTCATCGTCCTGGCCCGGACCGGCAGCGGGAAGACCATGCTCGCCAGCGGCATCACCGATCACATCCTCGGTCAGCGGCCGGCGTCCGCAGTCCTTGGCGTGAACCTCGAGATGCCGACGCCGCAACTGATTGCCCGCGCACTTCGCGGCCACTTCCGCTGTTCAGAGGAACGGATCGAGCAGCAAGTCATAGCCGACTCGCTCGACGTCGAAGCGTTCTGTCAGCGCTACCAGAACCTCTTTTTTTTGGACCGCGGGGCCGTCACCCTCGACACGATCGTGGACGAGGCTGAGGCCCTGCAGCGTCAACTGGCACCGACGCCGCTGGATGCCATCGTGATCGACCACGCGGGCTTGCTGCGGAGCCAGGGCCGGTCGGCGTCGGCCTATGAGAGAGCAACAGCCAGTGCGATAGAAGCCAAGCAGCTGGCCCGACGGCTGAACACGCTCGTGATCCTGCTCGTCCAGGCGAATCGAGCGGGCAAGCAAGAGGATGAACCCGTCCCGCTGGAGAGTGCACGCGACTCCGGCGCCTTTGAGGAGAACGCCGACTTCGTGATCACGCTCGGCCAGATCGTGAACATCCCCGGGCAGGGTCGCCCGTTCCTCAAGGCCAAACTCGCGAAGAACCGCCGCGGACCAACGGTCCCGGTGACATTGTCGTTCGACACCGTGTCGCTGAGGCTTGCCGAAGTTGAGGAGCACCGTGGGTGACTATGGCATCCAGGTCTCGGATCGGTTCCGAAGCAGCCCGCTATGGGACGTCAGCGCCGGCGCCCTGCGTTTGTGGATGGTGCTGGCGATGAAGGCGCAGCACTCCCCCTGTAGCCTCATGCTGAGCGATGGGCAGCGCGTCGCCGTCGCGCGGGGTCAGTGGCTGGCGTCGACGCGCAAGTTGCGCAAGGAACTGGGTGGCGGGTCGCTGCGCAGCATCACCGTGGCTCTCGATGAACTGCGCGCCGCCGGCGCCATTTCCACACGGCAAATACCCCGTTACCGAAACGGTAACACCCCTGTTACTGAATCGGTAACACCCCCTGTTACCAAAAGGGACACACCCTGTTACCGAAACGGTAACGCCCTTTCGCCGATGGCGACCCTTGTAACTGTTGCAGGCATGGCACTTGCGCCGGACCCTGTTACCGTTTCGGTAACGAAAGATAAATACAGGGAGAACGGGCTTCCGCCCGTCTCCCGCAAAGACCAAGAAGAGTGGGCACGGGCCGACGCCATCCTCGCAGCGGAGGGCCGATGACTTCGGTATCAGTCGAAAGGCGGGCGTCATGAGCCGCGGTCCGGGAACGTTTCAGACGCGCGTCCTCGATGTGCTCGCCAGCTATCACCAATTCGGTGACCTTCAGTGGACCTGGCACAGTGGAAGCCGCTACGCACTCGGCAACTATGCCGACGAAGGAGACGTGCAGTGGTTTAAAAGGGGCGAAATCGTTCCTGTCTGGATCCTGCTTCGTGACATGGCCTGCGAGCGCGCCGCGCTGTCTCGCGCGTTACGCGGGCTGCACCGCCAAGGACTAATCCTGTGCCGCGGCGGCGACCTCGCGGTGCGCGGGGTGTATCCATCTAACGGCCGGGCCACCAAATACGCGTCACTGACGTCGGAAGGACGTAACCGCCAACAACGTCACAGTGCGGATGTTGGCGGTTACGTCGGCGCACAGCTCGCTGCGTCGGCCGGTGGTGAGGCTCAGTGATGCCGACAAGGATTGCCCGCACCTGTCGTGTTCAGACCTGTCTCAATGCCGCGGTCGCCCGTTCCTACTGTGCCGACCATCGCAATGGCCAGGGCACCACCGACAGCGCCAGCCTGCACCACCTCTATCGCACCGTCCGCTGGGCTCGGCTGCGCGAGTCGGTGCTCACAGCGGATCCCTTCTGTGCGGATTCCTGCGGCCGCCTCGCATCACAGATGCACCATCGACGTGCACATCGCGGTGACCTGCACCTGTTCTGGCAGCGCGAGAACCTGGTCGGAATCTGCGGCCGATGCCATTCAGTGCGCACGAGGCGAGGCGAGTGACGACGCAGACGCCGGGGGGGTGCTCGAGACTTTGGCGGGGGCGTCCATCCGAAGCGTCCCGGTCTTACTCACGAATTATTGGCTGTCGGGGAATGGGAGGAGTCCGTGCAGAGAGGTCCGAAACGTGGAAAGGCGGCGCGTGTGGGGTCACCGCCGGCGTCGGAGATCCCAGTGGGAACGCTGGGCGACTGTCCGGCAGACCTGCAGGGGCCAGGGCGCGAGCTGTGGCTGGATGCGGTCGCACACCTGACCGCGGTTGGGCGCTCCCACAGAGTCTTCCGGCATCCGCTACGGATCGCTTGTCGGCTAGTGCAATCGCTCGAGGACGACGCCGGGCTGAATCGGCTCGACGCTTGTCGGCGCTGGCTCAGCGAGATGGGGCTGACAGTCGCGTCAGCGACGAAGCGTCCGGAGGGCTCGTCTAGTGGCGACCCTCACCAACACGAAGGCGGGCGGGCGTAACTCCTCAGGATCATCGCTCGGAAGTATACGGGCGCGCGAAGTCGAGCGTTTTTTCGGGGGGGCGTTGTACCACTCCCGAGGTGGAGTCGCCGGTCGGCCGTTCCGGCTGGCGCCGTGGCAGGCGCGGGACATCGTTCGGCCCCTGTTCGGCACACTACTGCCCGATGGCCGTCGTCAATACCGGACGGCCTTCATCGAACTCCCCCGCAAGAACGGTAAGAGCTCGCTGGCCGCCGGTATCGCCTTGGTGTTGTTGTTTCTCGACAATGAGCCAGGGGCCGAAGTGCTGTGCCTCGCATCCGACGTCGATCAGGCGCGCGTGGTGTTCGGTGAAGCCAAACGTCTGGTCGAGGGGAGCCCGGAGATCCTCCAAGCCTTCCGTCCGATCATCTACAGAGACTCGATCGAGTACCCGGAAACGGGATCGGTGCTCAAAGTGCTATCTGCCGACGAGAAGGGGATCCATGGTCGCAATCCATCCGGGCTCGTGCTCGATGAGTTGCACACATTTTCGACGCGCAAGGAGCGTGAATTTTTTATCGGTGCCACGACCGCGATGGGTGCGCGGACCACGCCGTTGACTGTGCTGATCTCGAGTGCGGGGTTTGCCAAGGACTCGATCTGCTACGAACTGCATACCTATGCCGCGGAGATCCGGTCGGGGGTGCGCGATGATCCGAGTTTTCTGTCTGTGCACTTCGGCGCCTCAGAAAAAGACGACTGGACGGACCGCGACGTGTGGCGGAAGGCGAACCCCGCGCTGAGTGGCCCGGCTCCGTTCCTCTCGATGCAGTATCTGGAAGACGAGTTTCGCCAGGCCGAGGCGATGCCCTCCCGGCAGAACGCCTTCAGGACATTTTTTCTCAATCAATGGGTCGGTCAGGAGAACCGGTTCATCGACCTCCACCTATGGGATGCCAGCATAGGGCACCCCACGACCGACGCGGATCTGCCGGGCCGGACGGGATACGTCGGCATCGACGTCGCGAGCGTCGATGACCTCACGGTCGCAGCGCTCCTCATGCCCTGTCGTGAGAACGCGGACATGGGACGTGCATCTGAAGTGTTACCTGCCAGAGTCCGCGCTGGAGAAACATCGCCACGCGGACCTGTATCGACAGTTTCAGGCCGGCGGCTGGTTGACGCTCACGCCGGGAGAAATCGTTGACTATCGTTTCCTCGAGACTGACCTGGCAGCGCTCGCGCGCCGGCTACCGATCCGTGCGGTGCACATCGATGCGCGGTTTCAGGGCGTCCAGGTCGCGACGAACCTGAAGGAGCGCGGGCTCGATGTCCGCGAGATGTCCCAGACCCATGCGGCGTATGCGGCGCCGATGCGTGAGCTTGAACGGCTGGTGAAGGACGGGCGGCTGCATCACGGCGGCAACCCGGTGCTCCGCTGGGCGATCGACCACCTGGTGGTGGACATCGATTCGAACGGTGACGCGAAACCGTCGAAGATCCGCGGCCACGAAAAGATCGATCCGGTCGTGGGGGTTCTCATGGCGCTGGACCTGGCGATTCGGCAAGGTCCGCAGCGCGAACCCCAAATCATGGTGTTTGGAGG
>JACDDJ010000148.1:0-2642 GCA_013817065.1 Acidobacteriota bacterium | reverse complement strand
CCGCAAGCGCATCGATGGCGTCGTGGCTACGTTGATGGCGCTCTCAATGCTGCAGCGTGCGGCACCCACGCCTACGCCCGCGTATCAGATGTTCGTGATGGACGGTCGGGGTTGATTCAACAACACACGAAGGAGATTCGGACATGAGCATGGTTCAGGAAGCGATCACGATGCCGGCATCAGTTGACCAATACCCATCGGTTCAACGCCACAATCGGCAACTGGCAGAGTTGAAGGACAAGTTAGCGGCAGCGCGGGCACGCCATGCGAGCCTGTTGACTGAGCGCGACTCGCTCCGTAGTCAGCATCGGCAGGGCGAGGTGGCCGAACTTCTCGGTGATGGTCGTCCTGGAGATGCCGCGACGACGGCAGATCGACTCGCGCATATCGATGAGGACATTGCTGCGGCCGTCGAAGCCGTGAGCGCCGCTCAGGACGCGATTCATGTCCTCGAAGTCATCGCCGCAGGCGGGCGGGAGTCTGCGCAGCGCGACGTTGACGCGAAGGTTGCCGCGGCTGCCGTGCAGACGTATCGCACGATGCACCCACTCGTCCAACAGGTTGCGGCACTCAACGCCCAATTGATCATCCTCCTGCAGCGCTGCCCGACCAATCCGGGCGTGCCGTTCATTCCTCTGCCCGAGACGTGGTTTACGGAGTGGCTGTCACGACTCGACGCACTGGGAGGCAAGTGATGCCGATCACTATGGAGCATGACCACAGCTACCCAGCACTCGAGATGCTCGATAAAAAGCACGGTCGCGTTCACACCGTTGCCGACTGGCAACGTGCATCGAGCAAGGTGTTTGTGTCACCGGCCGACCTAACGGATGACGACATTGCGCTGATCAGAGCGTTTGATGGGGAGAAGCGGGCCGCGGATGCTTCTCAGCGGCGACAGAAGGCGCTGCCACCTACGCCTACACCAGCACCACTCGAGAAGCAGCAGACGGCGCGAGATTTATCGGATCCTGACCTAGAGCTGAAGGCGCTTCTGTCGAGACACGGTCAGGAGCCGGTGTCATTGGCGATGTTGGACGGAACGATCGATGCCCTGCAAGAAGGGTTGCGCGATGCATTCCAGAAGCACCAGGACGCGAGACGCAAACTCGAGGCACGCGTGGCGGGGCTCGAAGCTGAGATTGCAGCTCTGAAGCAACGTCCCGACTTCCATGACGCCGGACCGTATCGGGAAGGCGCGACGTACTCCAAAGGCGCGTTTGTCACCCGCCGCGGTTACTGGCTCTGCTTAACCGACAAGACCTTAACGGCGCCGGGGACCTCGAGCGCATGGCGACTAGTCGTGAAAGAGAGCAAGCCGAAATGACCCTCACTGAAGCACTCGAAAAAGTCGACAGCCAAATGGACGAAATCTCCGTCCGCATTCTGAGTGAGGCCGAGGAATTTATCCGTGGGGCGGGCGCGACAGACGACGAGTGTGCCGCCTACCTCGATCGGAAACGCGCGGAGCTGTCCGACGCGCGGGGACAGGTCCACGAAATCACGCGGACGGCGTACTG
This sequence comes from Acidobacteriota bacterium, assembly GCA_013817065.1. Lineage (GTDB taxonomy): Bacteria > Acidobacteriota > Vicinamibacteria > Vicinamibacterales > 2-12-FULL-66-21 > JACDCA01. Next base: position 1,122 of record JACDDJ010000148.1, on the reverse strand, counting down.
GACCGGCTTGGACTCGCCTTCAGTCCGGGTCAACTAAAGGGCTCACGGCGGGTGAGCGCCGCGAGTGTCGCGCAGTAGACGGCGTGCGCCTCGCGTAATGCGAGGGCGCGTCGGCCGCGATCGCGACGTTTGTTCGACCATTCGGCAGAGGATCAGTAGAATTTGATCTCCGCAATTCCAAGGATGGCCGAATGAGTCTCGTTCGCCGTGTGACACTCACGAAGGCGCAGCGGTCGACGGCTGCCGGCCAAGAGCTTATTGGCTTGTTGGTTGATCTCTCCGAGGACGGAATGGTCACCCGCGAGGAGATGGAGCGGCTACGTGCATGGCTCGAGGTGGACCGTGGAATCGACTTTGCGGCCTGCCCGTTCCTCTATGAGATCGTGGACCAAATCGCCTCCGACGGGGAGATTACCGAGGAGGAGTTGGATCAGCTGGCGTTGGGAATAGAGCGCGTCCTACCCAGCGACGTGAGAGTCGCTGCCAGCCGGCGCCGCCGAGAATTACGCGAGGCAAAGAAGCGCGAAGTAATGGAGAGGCGCGTTCGTGAGCGCGGGGACCGCGACCAAATGCGAGCACGGCTCAGCGCAGCGCGGCAGCACGCAAAGCCACTGCACCGCACAGATTACTGGGTCGCCGGCGCCTGCCGGTCAGAGGAGCGACGCGAGGCCTGCGAAAAAGTGGTCGTCGGGGACACAGTCGACCTCGAACGTGAACCGGATAACCGGCACGACGAGAATGCCATTCTCATCCTCTCTGTCGAGGGTGACACGTTGGGTTATGTGCCGCGGGGCGAAGCCGCACAGATGGCTCCATTGCTCGACACGGGTGCTGAGTACGAAGCCACGATCAAGCGGATCTGGGAGCGGGATGACGGCAATATCGTGCCGATCGTCGTTTCGGTGCTGCGCCACTCCGGAGCGCGCCAGGCGCTTGATGGCCTTCGTTCTCAACTGCCTGCAATAAAGCCGGTAATCCGAAGGACTGCTGCGAAATCCACTCAATCATCGGCAGCGCCCCCACCCGCAGCCGTCGATGCTCAGGATTCGCCGGCTACGGCGACAAGGGGCGGGGGGTGCCTGACAGCCTGCCTGGTACTCGTCCTGATCCTCGCGCTTGCCG
>JACDDJ010000755.1 GCA_013817065.1 Acidobacteriota bacterium | reverse complement strand
GTGCCGGTTGCAGGTTTTGCGCGCGAGCGCCGCCCGGTCGGTCGCGGCCGGAACGGCGGCTTCGTCGAGCAGCAGGAAGTCGTTACCGAAGGCGTGAGTCTTGACGATCTGCAAGTTACGGGATCGTGAAGCCGCGGAACACCCACGTGAATCCGCCGGTGAGCCCGAAGCTCGGATCGCGTGGCGTGAGACCGAGGATGACGCCGCCGTCGATGCGGACGGTTCCGCGCGTGACGCGCCCGCCAAACCGGATCGCCCCGCGATTCCCGGTGCCGGGCGGCGGGTCGCCCTCACCCATGTCCAGCCGTCCGTTGACTTCGCCAACCACCTCCACGCCCTGCGCAACCGCGCGGGCCAGCGACAGCCCGTAGGTCATCACGTTGTTCTGCTCATCGCCACGGGTTGGATCACCCAGGATGCTCAACCCGCCGTTGCCGACGACGCGGATCGACTGGACCGTCTTGCCGACGAGCAATGCCATGTGAAAGTCGGTGGTATCGAGTCCAAGACCACTCTCGTTCGAGGCAAACGGCAGCTTGGTGGCAAAGCGCAGCCCGATCGCCGGCCGGCCGGGGGCCTCGGGCACGAGCCGGAGCTTGGTCCCGATGACGAGGTCCTCCAGACCGGTCGTCTGGTCCCCCTCGAAGTCGAGCAGGAAGGCGAGCGGCGCGAGCGGGTCGCGGTCGGTGACGCTGAAACGATTGTAAAACGCGCCATCGATCTGGATCTCGGCGATCGACGACACGCCGAAGCTCACGCCGACAGTCGGGAGCCGGAGGAGATTGCCGGTAAGCCCGGAGACCGGTAAGAAGATGTCGCGCTGCAGGTCGACGCCGGCTTCGATCAGGACCAACCCCGAACCGATCGTTTCCGGATCCTCGGTGATGAGGGGACGCTGCTGCGCCTCCGCTCGCGAAGCAGCCAGGAGCCCGATCAATAACGCAGAGAGAACGATTGGTCGCATTCGTGATTCTTGCACACAAGCCGCGTCGGTTTGCGCGGCGTGAGTCTCAGCGGCCCCGGCGCAACGGCAGCGGCACCGCTCCGCCCGCGAGCGCGGCCTCGCGCAGTTCGGGCAGCGGGTTCAAGCGCTTGTCGAGGAGATGGCGGCCGGCCACGTTCGTGAGGGCGCGCAGCATCGAGTTCTTTACCTCGGGATGTTCGACTTCGAGCTCCGCAATCAGCCGCTTGATCCGCTGACGCTGGAGGCTCAGGTCGCCGCATACGGGACAGCAGCAGCCGATGATCGGCAGCTGCGACGCCTTGGCGTAGTCCCGCGCATCCGCTTCGCTCGTGTAAACGAGCGGTCGGATCACCACGTGCTCGCCATTGTCCGACACCAGGCGGGCCGGCATCGCCTTCAGCGCTCCCTGGAAGAACAGGTTCAGGAGCAGCGTCTCGACGAAGTCGTCCATGTGATGACCGAGCGCAATCTTGGTGGCGCCGACTTCCTTGGCGATCCGGTAGAGGACGCCGCGGCGCAGCCGCGCACAGAGTGAGCAGGGGGTCTCGCTCGCCTCCAGGATGTCTTCGATCGTCTCGCCGATCCCGGTGTGCTGGATCCGGTACTCCCAGCCGCGCCCCTCGCAGGTTCTCGAGATCAGATCGTGCCGGTAGCCGCGGTAGCCCGAATCCACGGTCACGGCAATCATCGAGAAGCGGATCGGCGCACGCTTCTGAAGCACGTCGAGCACCTGCATGAGTGCCCAGCTGTCCTTGCCGCCAGACAGGCCGACCATGATCCGATCCCCATCTTCGATGAGGTTGTAGTCGGTGATCGCCTTGGTGACCTTCTTCGCAATGCGTGCTTCGAGCGGAGTGGCGTAGGACATTGGCTCCAGTTTACGCGGTGAGTTGCCGGACCGTATCGGGCCAGTTCAGCTGAGCACCGGCGGCGCGGGCGGCAGCGCCCATGCGTTCGGCCAGTGCACGGTCCTCGCTGACCTGGCGGAGTGCGCGCGCGAGTGACGCCGGGGTGCCATCCGCCACCAACCCGTGCACGCCGTCCTTCACGAGCTCCGCCGGGCCGCCGCTGTCGCGGCACGTGATCACCGCCTTGCTCGACGCAAAGGCCTCCACGGTGACGAAGCCGTAGTCTTCCTGTACCGGGGGGAAGCACACCGCGCGACACCGGGCAAGGTGCGTCAGCAATCCATCTTCGTCGAGCCGTCCGACGAAGCGGACTCGCTGCGTGATCCCGAGGCGAGCCACCAACTCTTCCAGGCGCTCCCGCTCGTCGCCGTCGCCCGCGATAACGGCGTTGATCCCGGCACCGTCGGGGGTGGCAAGCGCTTCAATCAACAGGTCAGCGCGCTTCAGGCGCGTCAGGCGCGAGACCATGAAAATGTAGTCGCCGTACTCCTCGCACCGGTAGTCGCGCTGCGGCGCCGGGGGATACAGGACCTGCGGCTCGAGCTCCGGCCACATCGCCAGCCGTCGGCCGACGGTCTCGGACTGGACGAACAACTTCGAGACGTTCCGTCCAAGGAGGTAGCGATCGGCGACGTGCATCCCGCGTCGGCGC
>JACDDJ010000754.1 GCA_013817065.1 Acidobacteriota bacterium | reverse complement strand
GTCGAAGGCGGGATCACGTTTGTGGTCGCCGATCTCAACCTCGCCCCGCTGACCGCGGGTGACTACGTCATCGAGGTGAATGGCAAGGCCGCAGGTAAGCCTGAAAGCGCCATGCTCGCTTTCCGAGTCGGACGGTAGCCCGTAGTAGCACGCAGCCCCCGCCGTCGCGCCGGGCGACGTCCATCGCGACTCCCGCGCCGCGCCGGACCGCGTTTGACTCGGCGCGCCTGAGCCGATACGGTCGCAGGATGGAACGACTACGCGTCGCGTCGCTGCAGTACTTCATCAGGCCCGTGCTGAGCGTCGATCAGTTCAAGGAGCAGGTCAGCGCGCTGGTGGAAACGGCCGCGGACTACGGCTGCAAGCTCGCCCTCTTCCCTGAATACTTCACCATCCAGCTGCTGACGCTTGGCAACGTGCGGCGCCCCATCAAGGACCAGGTCCGCGACCTCGCGGGACACGCGCCGATGTTCGTCGACTTCATGTCCGAGCTTGCCACCCGGCATGGCCTCTACCTTTTGGCGGGCACGCTGCCGGTAATCGATGCGGGGACCCAGGCCGTGCACAACGAGGCGTTCTTCTTCAGCCCGGACGGCCGGCACGACACGCAGGGCAAGCTGCACATGACGAGGTTCGAGTCGGAAGAATGGCTCGTGCGCCCGCGCGGCGGCCTGAAGATCTTCTCGACGGCGCTCGGCAAGCTCGCCGTGACGATCTGCTACGACGTGGAGTTCCCCGAGATCGCCCGGGCGGCCGCGAGGGCGGGCGCGAACATCCTGCTCGTGCCGAGCTGCACGGATGACCGCCAGGGCTTTCTCCGCGTCCGCTACTGCGCGCACGCGCGCGCCATCGAAAACCAGATGTACGTCATCGTCTCGCACACGGTGGGATCGCTGCCGATGGTGCCGGCAGTGTCGCTCAATTACGGGCAGGCCTCGATTCTCACACCAAGCGATTTTGCGTTCTCGCGCGACGGCATCCTCGCCGAGGGCCACCCGAACCAGGAAATGATGGTGATTGGCGAGCTGAACATGGACACCATCGCCAAGACCAGGACGACCGGCACGGTGCTCCCCCTCGACGACAGCCGGCACACGGCGGAGATCCTGCGCCACATCGAGGAAGTGACGTTGTGAGCGTCACCGTCAGGCCGATGACGCCAGCGGACTTCGACGCGGTGGTCGCCATCACGAGGGCGATCTATCCCGCGTCGCCCCCCTGGTCGCACGCCCAGCTCGCCTCGCACATCGAGGTGTTCCCGGAGGGTCAGCTCGTGGCGGAGATCGACGGCGAGGTCGTCGGGATGGCGGCCAGCCTCATCGTGCTGTGGGACGACTACTCGCTCGACACGAACTGGCGGGACTTCACTGATCACGGCATGTTCACCAACCACGATCCCGCACGCGGCCGCACGCTGTATGGCGCTGAAGTCATGGTGCACCGGGAAGTTCAGGGACAGGGCATCGGCAAGCATTTGTACACCGAGCGCCGGGCTCTCGTCGAGCGTCTCGGCCTGCTGCGCGTCAGGGCGGGCGCGCGCCTGAGCGGCTATCACCGGGTCGCGGGAAAAATGCTGCCAGAGGAATACACGAAGCGCGTCGTGACGGGTGAACTGTCGGACCCGACGCTCAGCTTCCAGATCAAGCAGGGATTCCACGTCATCGGCGTCGCACGCGACTATTTGCGCAACGATCCGGAAAGCCTCGGCAATGCCGCGGTGATCGAGTGGCTCAATGCCGCGGTCGCCACCCCGGCGGACTACGCGGCCCGGGACAAGTGGGATGTGGGATAGAATCCCGCCCGTTAGTCATCGACATCTTCCATTCGATTTACTGCCGGGCGGGTGAGCAAACCGCGCCGGAAGTCACACATGTCAGCTGCAACCGTTCAGGCACTCGTTTGCGACGCATCTGCTCGAAGACGGTCACGACATCAGGACCGTGCAGGAACTGCTCGGTCACGCTGACGTCTCGACGACGATGATCTACACGCACGTCCGTCGGCGTGCAATGTCCGTCGGTCCTGGATCATCGGGATCTGCGAGCGTGGGTCGGGTATTATCCCGCCGGGACAACCTCGTAGTACCGCTCAACGCAGGTCGCCCGGCTTTCCGTTTTCCCGCAAGTGGTTGATCTGGCAGACTATGCGCGGCCCGGGCGTAGTCGTCCCGACAGATCATCCGCCCCGGATGGCGGCTGGGATCATCCGGCGGTCTACTCCAATACTCGTTAGACGGCTGATAGGACCGGACGAATAATTGGCGGAATACGAATTCACGAGGTTGCAGGGTCAATACTTGGCGTTCATTGTGGCCTACGCCAAATTGAACCGACGTCCACCGGCCGAAGCTGACTTTCAGCGCTACTTCGAGGTAACACCGCCGTCAGTGCACAACGTGATCATCACGCTTGAACGGCGTGGCTTGATCAAGCGAATACCGGGTCGGCCTCGGTCGATACAAGTTCTGGTACCGTTGGGCGAGGTTCCTCCGCTCGATTGAAGCGCATACGATGAGAGCCCACTC
>JACDDJ010000753.1 GCA_013817065.1 Acidobacteriota bacterium | reverse complement strand
GCCCAGGCCAGCGCGACCGTGAGCGCCGCCGCCTGCACGGGCTCCGAGAACTCGAGTGCCGCGTAGGAGCCGAGTGGCGCAGCAATGGTAGCCAGAAGCACCGCCGCGCCGACCTGGAGATCGCCTCCCCCGAGTCGACGCGTGATCAGGCCGGCCGCGGCGCCGGCAACCCCGATCGCCAACCAGGGGACGAGCAGAAACAGTGCCTGTGAGGCGCCTGCGCCGGCGCGCCGCTCGATCACCGGCGCGAGGTACGCGGCCGGCACCTGGAGCAGCGACGTCGCCATGCCGAAGCGTGAGACCGCATCCTCCCCGCGCTCGTATGTGAAATCGCGTCCAGCGGCCTGCCCGATCTCGCCCGTCTCCGCCAGCGCGACCGCCGTGCGGATCATCTGCCGCCCATCGGCGATGAGACCGACGTGTCGATCGTCGGCCACGGCTGCGAGCACCACGAGGACCCCGAGCACCGTCCACCGCAGCACGTGCCGGCGCGGTCCGACCACAGAGTCCGTGTCGTTGAGTCTCGCACGACGGGCCTGCGGCGGCCGCCTCTTCGCCACTAGGGCTGCCGCTCCTGCTCGGGTAACATGCCTCATCATACTGTTGGCCCCGGTGTCGAAAAGAGCCATGTACAACGGCAAAAAAATAGTCGTCATGATGCCGGCTTACAATGCGGCGCGAACGCTGCGCACCACCTACGACGAGGTCATGAGTCTGGGGATCGTCGACCTGGTGATCGTCGTGGACGACGCCAGCCGTGATGAGACGGTCGCCGTCGCCCGAACGCTCGCGAATGTGAAGGTCGTGGTGCATCCGCAGAACCGCGGCTACGGAGCGAATCAGAAAACGTGCTATCGCGAGGCGCTCGCGGTGGCGCCTGACATCGTCATCATGGTTCACCCCGATTACCAGTACACCCCGAAGCTGATTCCCGCCATGGCCTCGATGATTGCCAGCGGTCTCTATCACTGCGTGCTCGGATCCCGGATTCTTGGAGGCCATGCCGTGCGGAACGGCATGCCGTGGTGGAAGTACGTCTCGAACCGTGCGCTGACACTGTTCTCGAACATCATGTTGGGGGCGAAGCTCTCCGAGTATCACACCGGGTATCGCGCCTTCTCGCGCGAGCTGCTCGAGCGAGTCCCGATCCAGGCAAACTCCGATGACTTCGTGTTCGACAATCAGATGCTGGCGCAGATCCTGTGGCTTGGCTACACGGTGGCGGAGGTCAGCTGTCCGACGAAGTACTTCGAGGAGGCTTCTTCGATCAACTTCTCCCGTAGCGTCAGATACGGGCTAGGATGTGTGGTGACCGCTGTCGAGTTCCGGCTGGCAAGGCTCCAGCTCGTGAGTTCACGGCTGTTTCCACGAAGGACCGTTCATTGGGAGGTTGCACCATGACCGTCCGACGATATCTGAGTGCGGCACTTCTCGCGCTGCTGCTGGTCCCATCGGCACTAGCCCAGACGTCCCATCTTCGCGAACGTGCACGGCCGCTCTACGATCAGGGCCTCGAACAGATGCGCCAGGAACAGTTCGATGCCGCCGCCAAATCGTTTGAGTCGGCTGTTGCGATCGACGACACCTTCGACATGGCCTATTACATGCTCGGACGCACCCACCTTGCGCGAAAGCAGTACGCCGCCGCCGTCTACGCTCTGGAAAGATGCCGCAACCTGCACCGAGCTGAGGCGACCAGCAGCTTCACCGACAAACAGGAAGGACAGCGGCTGCGCCGCGAGCGGCTTGCCGAGCTGGACCAGCTGATCGTGGATACCCAGGCTGCCGCGGCACGGCCCGAGAACCGCAGCCAACGGGAACGCCTGCTGGAGCTTGTCCGCCAGTATCAGGAGCGGAAGCGGCAGATCCAGGACCTGGATCGCAACGCCGACCTGACACCCGCGCGAACCGTGCCGGCCTTCGTCTCTCTCTCGCTCGGCAGCGCCTATTTTCGCAGCGGCGATCTCGCCGAGGCCGAGAAGGCCTACGTGGCGGCTATCGCGGCGGATTCCAAAGTCGGCGAAGCCCACAACAACCTCGCCGTCGTCTACATGGAGACCGGGCGGTACGATGAGGCCCTCAAGGCGGTGAACGCCGCCGAGGAGGCAGGCGTCAAAGTGCATCCGGATTTGAAGAAGGAGATCGAGCGGCGCCGGCAGTCGGCATTGACACGAATCAACGTCAGACCGGCTCCACATCGATCTGCGCCCGCTGGAGCTGGCCGCTGAAATCGATGTAGCACTCGTCCATTCCGAGAAGACCTCGAGTGCGGCCACGCCGGCCTCGCGGTGGCCGTTGCCGGTGTTCTTGGTGCCACCGAACGGCAGGTGCACCTCGGCGCCGATGGTGGGCGCGTTGATGTAGAAGATGCCGGTGTAGAGGTCCCGCGTCGCCGCGAAGGCGCGGTTGATGTCCCGCGTGTAGATCGACGCCGACAAGCCGTACTCGACGCCGTTGCCGATCGCGACCGCCCTCGGGAAGTTCCAGGGGGTGATGATCGAGCAGACGCCGAGCGGCTGCCGCAC
>JACDDJ010000752.1 GCA_013817065.1 Acidobacteriota bacterium | reverse complement strand
TTTCGCATCGCGGACGATAAAGAGCACTTCACCTTCGCGGATCAAGCCTAACTCCTCGCGAGCGATGGCCTCGGACGCGGCCGGATCGTCGCGCAGACTCGCAGCCTTGTCGCGCAGTCGTGCGTTGTCGTTTTTAAGGGTCTCGACGGTCGCGAACTGTTTCCGATACTCGTCGCCAGCGCGTATCCTCGCCAGCAGGCCTTTCTCGCCGACACACGCGTCCACCATCAGCACCACGGCCGCGAAACCCAGCAGGAAGTTCAAGATCCGTCGTCCGCGAGGGGAGACGATGATCGGTTCTGGTTGGACGCGCTTGCGCCGCAGCGGCTCCACGCCGCGGGCGACCTTCCTTGGGGACGGCTTCGTTTCTGGCTCGAGAGGCATGTCAGAACGTCTTTCGGAGTGCATTGAACTTTACGCTATTTCGGTCGAACCCGCCCCGCTGATTAGCCCTCGCGGTAGACTTCCTCGCAAATGGCTGACGAATACGTCGTCGTACTCAGCACACTGCCTTCTGGCGCCGATGGGGCCGCCTTCGCTCGCGCCCTCGTTGCCGAAAGACTGGCCGCCTGCGTCAATATCCACCCGGACATGACGTCGATCTATCGGTGGAAAGGCGCGGTGTCGGAGGACACTGAGCGGCAGGTCGTGATCAAAACGAGCCGCGCCCAAGTAGCGCCGCTCTGGGAGCGTCTGCGAGAGTTGCACCCGTATGAGGTTCCCGAATTCGTCGTCCTGCCGATCATTGACGGCAGCGATGCCTACCTGAGATGGATCGGCGACTCGACGAGGTGATTTAACCGAGCGCCTGCTTCAGGTCGTCAATCAGGTCCTCGGCGTCTTCGATGCCGACGGAGATTCTGACAAGACTGTCGGAAAGCCCGATCGCGGCACGCCGTTCCGGTGGGACCGAAGCGTGCGTCATCGACGAAGGGTGCGTCATCAACGTCTCGACGCCGCCGAGACTCTCGGCCAGCGCCATCAGGCGGACGCTGTTGCACACGCGCCGCGCCTCCTCGAACGAGCTGACCTCGAAGGACAGCATCCCGCCGAAGCCCTTCATTTGGCGCTTCGCCAGATCATGCTGCGGATGGCTCGGTAACCCCGGATAGATGACCTTCGTCACCTTTGGGTGAGACTCGAGGAACTCCGCGATCATCTGGCCGTTCAGGTTGTGCTGCTTCATCCGCACGGCGAGCGTTTTCGTCCCGCGGAGCACCAGCCACGAATCGAACGGGCTCAGGATCGCGCCGGCGGCATTCTGGATGAACTTCAGCCCGTCGGCGTCCTCCTGCTTTGCCGCGATGACGATGCCGCCGATGCTGTCGCTGTGTCCGTTGAGATACTTCGTCGTGCTGTGCATGACCAGGTCGGCGCCGAACTCGATCGGCCGCTGCACGCAGGGGCTCGCGAACGTGTTGTCGACGATCACCCGCACGTCGCGCCGGTGCGCAATCTCACAGGCCGCGGTCAGGTCCGTGAGGCGCAGCACCGGGTTGGTCGGTGTCTCGACAAACAGCATCCGCGTCGTCGGACGGATCGCCTTCTCGATGAGTTCGGGCTGTGACGTGTCCACGTAGCTGAACTCGAGTCCGTACTTCGTCAGGACCTTGTCGAAGAGCCGGAACGTACCGCCATAGGTGTTGTCAGTGACAACAACGTGGTCGCCAGCCTTGAGCAGAGTGGTGATCGCATTAATCGCCGCCATGCCCGAGGCATAGGCATAAGCGGCAACGCCACCTTCGATCGCCGCAAGGTTCTGCTCGAGCGCAAGCCGCGTCGGATTCTGCGTGCGGGCGTACTCGAAACCCTTGTGTTTGCCCAACTCTTCCTGGACGTAGGTGGACGTCTGGAAGATCGGCGTGATGATCGCGCCCGTCGAGGGATCCGGCTCTTGTCCGGCGTGGATGCACACGGTGGAGAAACGGGCGGATGCGGGAAGCTTCATACGGGTGTTAGGTTATCATTTCAGTTCCAAGACGCATGGGCAGGTCTCGAGTCCCCGAACGGGTGGCCGCGGGGCGGCGCGACGCGCCGCTGTTGCCGGCGCCGCCGGTGGGAACCGAGCCGGCGCCGACAATGCGCGATCTGCTGCTTCGATCCTGGGCCGGCCGCCTCTTTCTGATCGCGGCAGTCGTCAAGCTAATCCTCGGCGGCCTTCGGATTCTGTTTACTCTCCCGGCCTTCCTCGACATCCTCGGGATCGCCGCAACGCTCGGCCTGATCATCTCGCTGTCGTATTTCATATGGCGGCTGTTCGTTCTGTCCAAGCGGCGGCTGCTGTGGCGGGTGCGGCGGAAGCTGATCATCTCCTACATCTTCATGGGCGTCGTGCCGGCGCTGCTGATCATCGGCTTCTTCCTGCTCGGCGCAGGCCTGGTGTCGATGAACGTCAGCGCCTATCTGTTCAAGGACGGCTACGACGCCCTCGTCGAAGACATCAGTGTGCTCACTGAGGCGGCGGCGCGCGACATCGCGCGTGATCCAGCCGGCCTGAGCGCCACACTCGAGCGCAGTCTGCGGGTGTC
>JACDDJ010000751.1 GCA_013817065.1 Acidobacteriota bacterium | reverse complement strand
GCGCAGCTCGGCAATCCAGTTCGGGTTTGCCGGCACGGTCAGGAGCAACGGCGAGCGCGGCAGGAAGCTGAGCGGCTCGACATCGAAGGAGATGTCGAGCTCGCGCCAGAGCTCGACCATCCGCATCTCGTCGTCGCGGCGCCCGTCGTCCACCAGCACGATCGCCTGCTCCGAAAGGTGCGGCTTCAGGACAGGGAGCGCCGGGTAGCGGCTCAGCGGCTGAATGCGGCCCGGCGGCCCGTCCACGAACAGGATGTCGATCGTCTCCGACATGCCGCGAAGCAGCGGGTCGAGGTCGTACCATTGCAGATCGAGAGAGCCGAAGCGCTGTTCCACAAGCGGCGTCTCGACCAGGGCCGCCCAATCGGACAGCTCGGTGTCCTGCAGGAACTGAGCGGTGCGCCGACGGTGCTCCGGATCGTGCTCGACCGAAATGACCCGGCCCATACCGTTGGCGCGCAGCGCGGCGGCGAACAGAATCGTCGAGCTGCCGCTGCCGAGCTCGAAGACCAGCTTCGGCCGACGCCGCCTGATGAGGTGAAACAGGAACGCGGCAAGCTCGCCGGTGATCTCCCAGCCGAGATGCGAGAATGGCGGCAGCACGCCGTCGATCTTCAGATGCGGCAGCAGGGAGATCAGGTTCACCGCGGAGGAAAGGCTCGCCCGAAGCTTGCGCTGCGCGTGCTCGTTCTGCGCGATCACCAGCGCCCGCAGCGAGGCGACATCTTTTTCCAGCTGCGAAAGCTGTTCCTCGACAGTTCCGCCGGCGGCAGGACTCTCCACCGCACGGTTTTGCACGGCGGCGTCGATCGACCCGCTCCGCTCGCGCACCGAGGCGATCAGCTGAGGCAATCCTGACGCCAGGAGTGAACGCAATCGCGCCGGCATCCCGCCCAAAGCCGCCTCCGAACTCAAGCCTTGTTGATATGCTCGCGCGCGATCCCGATCCTGCCGAACGCGTTGCGCGTATCGACGATGAGTTTCGCGTGATCGGCGATAAGACGATAGTCCACGTCCCGGTGGTCGGTGACGACCACGACCAGGTCGAAGCGCGCGGTCGTCTCGGCGGATAGCTCGATGGAGCGCCTGCCGGCCAGCCGGCCGTGCTCGCGCGTCTTCGGGATCACCGGAACCCACGGGTCGAAATACGCCACATTCGCGCCGCGCGCCTCGAAGCGCTCCATGATCTCCAGCGCCGGGCTCCCCCGCATATCCTCGACATTCGCCTTGTAGGCCATACCTATGAGCAGGATCTCCGATCGCCTCAGCCCCTTGCCGGAAGCGCGGTCGAGCGCCTCCGCCGCGCGCTCGACTACGTAGTCCGGCATCCCGGAATTGATCTCGCCGGCCAGCTCGATGAAGCGGGTGCGCACGCCATATTCGCGCGCCTTCCAGGTCAGGTAGAACGGGTCGATCGGGATGCAGTGCCCGCCCAGCCCCGGCCCCGGATAGAACGGCATGTAACCGAAGGGCTTCGTCTTGGCCGCCTCGATCACCTCCCAGACGTCGATCCCCATCGCGTCGTAGATGACCTTGAGCTCGTTCACCAAGGCGATGTTGACGGCGCGGAAAATGTTCTCGGTGATTTTTGCCGCTTCCGCCACCTCCGCGGACGAGACCGGCACCACGCGGTCGAAGAACTGCCCGTAAAAGCCGCAGGCGAGATCGCCGGCTTCCGTCCCCATGCCGCCGACGATCTTTGGCGCCTGGCGCGTGGTGAAATCCGCGTTGCCGGGATCCTCGCGCTCCGGCGAGTAGGCGACGAAGAAATCCCGATCCTGCTCGAGCCCGCTGGACGCCAGGATCCGGGCCAGGACCTCCGACGTGGTGCCGGGATAGGTCGTCGATTCCAGGATCACCAGCTGTCCGGGCCGGAGCCGCTCGGTGATCGCTTCCGACGTCCGCTCGACGAAGCTGAGGTCGGGCTCGCCGTGCGCTCCAAGCGGCGTCGGCACGCAGATCGCGATCACATCGCAGTCGGCCAGACGGTCGAAATCGCCGGTCGCGGCGAAGCGCCGGTCGGCCGCCATGGCCCGGAGCTGGTCGGGCGCGATGTGCTTCAGATACGGCTCGCCCGCGGCAAGTTTGACAATCTTCTCCGGGTCGGTGTCGAACGCGTAGATCGGAAAGCCGGCGTCCCAGGCGGCCATGGCGAGCGGCAGCCCGACATAGCCCATTCCGCAGACGCCGACCGACGCGGTGCGCTCATCGATGAGCGACGCGAGCCGATCGAAGCTCGTCTCGGTCGTCGGGACCTTCGCGTCCATTCGCTTCTCCCGGTGGGAGCCGAAGGTCGGCTAACAGTTCGGCGGCGCGCTGGCAATCCGGGTGGCCGAATAGCGTCCCCGCGGTGTGACACCGGTGAACGCACCGTCGCCCCGAGGGCGCGGCTGGCGCAGGCTGCATTCCGGCGCTCTTGCGCTTACGTGATCTTGCACGATCCGACGCCCTTATCGCGTCAGTCTTCAAGGAGCATCCCATGCAGCTCACCGGTATTCATCACCTCACCGCCGTTTCCGCCGACGCGTCGGGCA
>JACDDJ010000750.1 GCA_013817065.1 Acidobacteriota bacterium | reverse complement strand
GTCGTGTTCGGAATCAGTCCTCACGATCCTGCCACGCTGAGCCTGGTTGCTCTGTTCGTCGGAGCGGGCGCGTTGATGGTTTGTTATTTCCCGGCCCGTCGCGCCGCCGCGACGAATCCGCTGGACGCGCTGCGAGACCACTAGAAAAAGTGACAAAGTGATCACTCGCGGATTCACGAAGCAATCTAACGATCTGACACAGTCGTACTAGAGCACACGGCTGAGCGGATCGGGGCGAGCGCTCAACTCACATTCACATTCGAGGGTCTTACGGCACGTCCTCGACATTGACGCACGAGAATTCCTAGTCACAGCAGCGGGCTAGTTTCGCAGAAGTCCATGCGCGTCAACTTTGTGTCGAAGGTCCTGTGATTTCATGGGCGTGTGTCTTCCTTTCGAAGACATCCTCTTCGCCAGCTCGAGCAGCACCGGCACCGCCGCGAAGTCTTATCGTCACGCGAACGTCTCGAGGGCGACACACCACATAGACGCGAATCCCGGTGGGAACCGGTGATGGATTGCGGATTGACTTGGGTGGAGGATTCCCTCGCCCAACGTGTGCACCTCGTGCCGCTGCACTTGCGGGCTACCGTGGCTGCGGGCGGACATATCGTGCGCCACGTGATTGCGTCATGCGGCGATTCTTGGGTTCGGGCGCCGCCGCAATATGATGATCGCGTGATGCGCATCGGTCTTCTGTCCGCCATAGTCGGTGTGAGCCTACTCGCGTGGCACGGTGTTCCGTATCTCAGGGAGTTCAACGCCGTGGACCAGTGTTTAGACGCAGGCGGATCATTCGATTATTCGAATGGGGCGTGCGACCACCGCGACAGCCATCGCTGCATTGCCTACTCCACTCGTCATCCGGCTGCCGCGCCTGTCGCGAGTGTTGGCGCCGCCGTCGCCCTAACTGGCTGCGCATTGATATTGAAGCGCCGCCGCTGATCGTCAGTTACGGGACTATCCTGCCCTCTGCTTGCAGTGTGCAAAGCGCCGCTGTTCCCCTGGGGAACCAAACCCGTGTCCAGGGGCTCGGCCTGCGTGGCGGAGCATCCGTCTGCCACAAGCTTGAAAAACGCGCCGGATTCTCGTCAGGTTCTCGTCCCTTCCCGCTTGTCGCCCCTCATTTCTCTCAAGACTCGTGGCGATTTCTGCACGTTCGCGGGGCACAGCGTGCGGCCATCAAGACCGTTGACCTCCCACGCAATTGCGAGCGCCGACCTCTCAGATCGCGAGCGACGGTTGCCGAGCAGCTCGAGCGCCTCAGAGGAACTGAACCGACGCCCGCGACAATTGACTGCGCTCGCCTTTCCAATTTTCAGCACGCCCGTGCGCTCCTCTAAAGCGCCCCACTGGCGGTCCCTCCAGACTTACACACGAATGAGACAAGAACGCCGCGCGGCCAGTGGCCGCCGAAACGTTAGCGTGGTTGGCGACCCACGAGCGCTCGAAATACAATTTGCTCGACATCGCACAGATTCGGCTGCACATTCGGTGAGGGGGGCGGACATGCGTGGCTTTTCAACCGTTCTTGCGGCAATCTCTCTGCTCGCAGCAGCTGGTGCTGCGCAGTCTTCGGGGTACTTCTGGTGGCAGGCAGCGATCGACGGCGCAGACACTGTTGCCCGCGCGACGCATCCGACGTTCGTCCTGCACGGCAGGCAGGACGCACTGGACGTGAACTGGACCTTCAAGAATGACGAAGGCGCCGAGAACGTCCAGATCGAGCCTGCGGGATTCAGGGAGCAGATTCGGGTGACGGCGACGGACACGGAGGGTCGTGCCGTCGACACGATCCTGGCTTGGTCGGTCAGGGGCACCGTGGTGGGTCCTGACGGAAACAGGAGCACGGGAGCTTTTCTTCAGCAGCTTCAACCAGGCGAGCGGATCGAGTGGCAGGCGTCACTTCGGCGTGCCGACGGATTCGCCTGGGAACGCGGCGAGTACCATCTGTCGATCGACGTGGCGGGCGCCCTGAAAATGCTGCGGACGCGCGCGAAGCCCTTCACCGGCCGCGCAGAGTCTGGCGGGATCGTCACCGTCCGGATCCTCCCGGGGAGTTCCGCAGCAGCCGCCAAGGCGAGGCACCTGCGGGAGGGGCACAAGGCGTTGACCGAACGCCGGTTCCCGTCTGCGATCGGCAGCTATCGCGCCGCCGCCGGCGTCGACGGGAGCGACAGGGCCGTTCGCGGTCTGCTCGGGCAAGCGCTCGTGGCGGCCGGCGAGTACAAGGAAGGGGCGGCGGCCCTGGAGCTTGCGCTGCCGCTCGCGCTCGACGGTGAGAAAAGCGCGATTCCCGACACGCTGGCCTTCGCGTATCTCGCGGTCGGTGACGAGAGCAACGCGCGTCGAGTGCTGCTGTTGACCGGCCCACCGGCCGCGGTGACCTCACGGCTGGAACGTCTCCAAAAACAGCTCCGGGGGCGATAGGCTGTGTGGTAAGCGTCGGCGATTCCGACACCGGTCACACAGGAGAAGGACACCCGAAACCACTGAGGGGGCTTCATGGTCCGGGCTCCTACACCGTCGGTTCGAGATGGAGCCCCAC
>JACDDJ010000147.1 GCA_013817065.1 Acidobacteriota bacterium | reverse complement strand
TCAGCAGTGTCGGCACTTCCCGCGCGGAAAAACTTTACGACCGCGTCTTCAACGAATACGGCGACGACTCGGTCGCACAGCTGGGAGGCGCGCACATCGCCTGCGAGTACGTCTCGAACGTCCTCACCAAGGTGCTCGAGTGGGGACGGCTGATGGCCTATCTCGAGCAGTCCACCCGTTACGTCCCCTACACCGACAAGCTGCACGGACGATGGCGTTATCACGTGCCGGACGAAGTCACCGGTGCGTTGCGCGACCGCTACACCGCGGTGATGGACGAGACGTTCACGTTGTACGCGAAGTGGATCCCGGCGGTGCAGGAACACTTCGAACGGCGCTACCCGAGAAGCGCCGGCGACAGCGAAGGCGTTCACCGCGCCGCGATCCGCGCCAAGGCACTCGACACGCTGCGAGGGATGCTGCCGGCCTCAACCCAGTCGAACGTCGGGATCTACGGGACTGGACAGGCGTTCGAAGCGCTGCTGCTGCGCCTGCGCGCGCATCCGCTCGCCGAAGCCCGCGCCTGCGCCGACGTCATGCTGGAAGAACTGCGCAAGGTGATTCCGGCTTTTCTTACGCGCGTCGACGTGCCCGACCGGGGCGGACGATGGAGCGAGTATCTCGCGTCGACACGAAACGCGACGGCCGCGCTCGCTGCTGACCTGTTGAACGACTCCAGCTCGGACCAGGCCGACGAGGTCGTGCTCTCGGACTTCGATCCCGACGGTGAGATCCGCATCGTCGCCGCCGCGCTTTACGCCGTATCGGATCTGCCCGATGCGCAGCTGCTGGAGATCTCGCGCCGGATGACACCTGACCAGCGGGCGCAGTTGCTGCGCGCCTACATCGGTGATCGCTCCAACCGGCGCCACCGCCCCGGACGAGCGTTCGAGCGGACGACATATCGGTTCGACGTCCTGACCGATTACGGCGCCTTTCGAGATTTGCAGCGGCACCGCATGCTCACGCTCGAGTGGCAACAGCTCACGACCAGGCATGGGTTCACCGAACCGGAAGCCATCCGCGAAGCCGGTGCAGGGGACGACTGGGATCGCGTAATGGATGCCAGCGCCTCTCTTCACGAGGCGATGATCGGGGCCGGGCTCGGCGCAGCCGCGCAGTACGCCGTGACCATGGCCTACCGCGTGCGCTTCTACATGGAGATGAACGCGCGCGAAGCGATGCACACGATCGAGCTTCGCACCGCGCCGCAGGGGCATCCCGCCTACCGGCGCGTCTGTCAGCAGATGCACAAACTCATCGCCGAGAAAGCCGGTCACCACGCCGTCGCCGACGCGATGACGTTCGTGGATCACACGGCGGTGGAGCTGGAGCGACTCGGTTCGGAGCGGAACCTGGAAAAGAAGAGACTGAGCGCGACGGGACAGGCGTAACGAGCCGACAGCCCTACTCCTCGCGAACGTCCCTCCGGCTCCAGTAGCGGCCGAACTCGTCGAGGAAGGTCAGCGTCTCGAACGACTTCATCCGATCGAAAAACAGCACGCCGTCCAGGTGGTCGGTCTCGTGCTGCATCACACGCGCGCTGAAGCCGGACGCTTTGAGTTCCATGCGCTTGCCCTTCCGATCGTAGCCTCGCACGACGATCGAGCGGGGGCGGGGCACACGGCCACGAATATCAGGAATGCTCAGGCAGCCTTCCCAGTCCTCGGCCATCTCTCTGCCAGCGGGCGTGATCTCCGGGTTGATCATCGCGATCAACGGCATGTCGTCGTCTTCGTCGTCTTCGTCCTCTGCATCCTGCTCGTCGCGGCTGCGCGCGGGGATGCCGGCCACGAAGAGGCGGACGCTCTCGTGAATCTGGGGCGCGGCGAGCCCGACGCCCTGGTATTCCGCCATCGTCTCGAACATGTCGTCGATGAGCTGCTGGACCGCGGGCGATCGGATCTCGCCGGCTTCGAGCGGACGCGCTTTCGCGCGGAGCACGGGATGCCCCATGCGCGCGACTTTCAGAATGGCCATGGGAGAATTATATGAGTGATGGAAATTGACTACCGCTACTGCCCGACGTGTGCCGGTCCGCTCGAGAGCAGGCTGCTGAAAACAGGGGATCCAGAGCGCCTGGTCTGCACGCGTTGCGGCCAGGTCATCTACCTGGATCCGAAGGTGGCGGTCGGAACGATCATCCGGACAGATGACGAACGACTGGTGATGGTTCGACGAGCCATTCAACCGGGTTACGGACTGTGGGTGTTTCCTGGCGGCTACGTCGATCGCGGCGAGGAAGTCACCGGCGCGGCCATCCGCGAGGCGCGCGAGGAAGCCGGCGTCGATGTGGAACTCGAGAAGCTCGTCAACATCTATTCCTATGCGCAGCGCTCGCTGATCGTGCTCGTGTATGCAGGACGCATGGTGGGCGGGGAGTTGTGCACGGACGAGGAGTGCCTTGAAGCCCGCCTCTTCCGGCCGGACGAGCTTCCCTGGGACAAACTCGCCTTCGACAGCACGTCGCGAGCTCTTCGCGACTACCTGTCCGGGGCGACCGGCCACGCCCTCGGCTGAATCACGGTTGTGAATTCCCACACTCGATTTTCGCCGTCGTCATGAACAGAGCTCTACTATAAAGACTGAAAATACGGGCGCCTACGACTGGTATACTTTTTCCCTCCCTGCGAATACAGCCGGGCAAAGCTTGCCCGCTTTCCGACCGAGATAAAGAACATGAAGAATCGAATACTGGTAGCCCTGCTGTCGTTCGCCGCTCTGTCGGCGACCGGGTGCATCGGCTTCGAACGTGAAAGCTCTCTCACCGGACCGACCGCGGCGGGCAACGGCGCGCTGATGGGCAACTGGACGTCGGGAAACCTCGTCCCCTCTCCCAGCTCATGCACGGACTTCAAGTGGAATGCCACGGAGCAGACCGGAACCAGCGCGCGCGGCTCCTTCAGCGCGTCGTGTGCCGGCGATCTGAAACTGACAGGCACCGCGCAAGGATCGTTCACGACTGACGGCAAGGTGGCGTGGAGCAGTCAGGCCAATGCCACGGCACCGGGCTTGACGTCCTGCAACGTGACCCTCAACGGCACGGCCGAGCTGCTGGTCGATTCGATTCGCATCCCGTACTCTGGCACCACCTGCCTGGGTGCTGTGAGCGGGGTCGAGACGCTCAAGCGGCGCTAGGTTCGTTCCAACAGTTCAATCAACTCATCGTCCGCGGGCGGAAACTGCAAGCGTCGCAGTTCCGCCTGCGGCACCCACCGCATCTCCTGGCCCAGCATCGGCCGGGGCTCCCCCTCCAGCACGCAGTCGAAGAAGTGCAGCTCGACGATCCGTTCGGGATATTCATGGGTGCAGGATAAAAGTTCGGCCTCAACCCTGACATCGACGTCCAGCTCTTCGCGGATCTCGCGCACGAGGCATCGATCGAGCGCTTCGCCGGGCTCACACTTTCCGCCTGGGAACTCCCAATAGCCCTCGAGGTGGACGCCCCGGTGCCGGCGCGTCACGAAGTAGTTCCGACCGTCGCGAATGACCGCGGCGGTCACGATGATGCGCGGGACGGTCACTCCGTCGCGGCCTCGAAGGGGTAGCTGGCGCAGCTCGCCCGCATCGGGCAGGTCCCGCATTTCGGCTTTCGCGCCGAGCAGTGCGTCGCACCAAAGTCCATCAGCGCCTGGTTGAAATCGAAGACGTGCCGCCTCGGCAGGACCGTCCGCGAGACCTCCCACAGGTGACGCTTCATGCCGTGCGACTTTGGATCCCCGACGCCTATGAAGATCCGAAAGAGCACACGCGCGACGTTGGTGTCGAGGATCGCCTTGCGCTGGCCGAAGGCAAAGCTGAGGACGGCGCCGGCGGTGTACTCGCCGATGCCCTTGAACGACAACAATGTCGCCTCGTCCGACGGGAGCTCGCCGCCGTAACGCTCCACCGATTCGCGAGCGATCGCATGCAACCGCCGCGGACGGATGTTGTAACCGAGCGGCCGCCAGGTCTGCGTCACATCGTCCACGGGTGCATCGGCGAGCGCCGCGAGGCTTGGATACTTCGCCAGCCATTCGGCGTACTTCGGCAGAACGCGGTCGACCTGCGTCTGCTGCAGCATCACCTCGGAAACGAGGATGTGATACGGATCGCCGGTGTTCCGCCAGGGCAGATCCCGGCCATTGCGGCGATACCACTCGAGCAGGCGGCGGCGAAACCACTGGCGGCGATTGGGTGACGGGAGCTGGGGAGGTTGCGCGCCTTTAGCGGCGCGCCGGAGTGACGGCATGTTATTGATGGCCAGGCGTCCGCGCCTGGCAATTCGCCTGTGCTTCTATAATCGGGTTCGTGAAAATCTACACCAAGACCGGCGATGCGGGTGAGACCGGGCTCTTCGACGGCACCCGCGTGCTGAAGTCTGACGTGCGCGTAGCGACCTACGGCGAGGTGGACGAACTGAACGCCTGCCTCGGCCTCGCGCGGGCCGCGTCGGCTGATGCCCAGCTGAACGGGATGCTCGAACGGATGCAGCGGGATCTGTTCGCCCTGGGAGCAACGCTGGCCGATCCATCGCACCGGATCGCCGATCGCGTGACGAAGGCGGCGATCTCTCCCGAGGACATCGCACAGCTCGAGAACTGGATCGATACGCTCGAGACCGAGCTGACGCCGCTGCGCCGTTTCATCCTGCCGGGCGGATCGCCGGCCGCCGCCGCACTCCACGTCGCACGGACGGTGTGCCGGCGCGCCGAGCGTGCCATGGTTGCGCTCGGTGGACTCGAGCCGGAGCTGCTGATCTACATCAACCGGGTGTCCGATCTCCTCTTTGTGATGGCACGCGCCGCCAATCACCGCAGCAGCACGCCGGAAACCGAGTGGTAGATCCGCAGATCAGCGCCGCGTACGAGCATTGCGAGCGCCTGGCGAGAAGCCACTACGAGAATTTTCCGGTCGCGTCCGTGCTCGTTCCGGCACGGATGCGCCGGCACATCGCGGCGGTCTACGCGTTCGCGCGAACGGCCGACGATTTTGCGGACGAGCCGTCACGTCCACCGGAAGTCCGCCGCCAGCTCCTCGATGACTGGCATGCACGCCTGCGCCGCAGTGTCAGCCAGCCGCCGCCGTCCACAGATCCCATCTTCATCGCGCTGCGGGATACCATGGAACGCTGTGCGCTGCCGGTCGATCTGTTCGAGGATCTCCTCAGCGCCTTTCGACAGGACGTGACTGTCACGAGATACGAAAGCTGGACCGACGTGCTCGACTACTGCCGCCGGTCGGCCAATCCGGTCGGACGCCTGGTCCTGCGGATCGCAGGCGTCCGGAGCGATTCGGCCGACAGATCCTCCGACGCCCTGTGCACGGCGTTGCAGCTGGCGAACTTCTGGCAGGATTTCGGCGTGGACTGGCGCAACGGCAGACTCTATGTGCCCGCCGAGGAACGGCAGGTCCACGGTGCCGCTGAAGGAGACCTCGATGGCGCCGCCATGACGCCGGCGTGGCGATCCACCATGCGCGCAGCCGTCGAGCGGACCCGCCGTCTCTTCGCCGAGGGTCGTCCGGTCACCGATGCCGTGACCGGCCGCCTGCGTTGGGAACTCCGGGCGACATGGCTCGGCGGCATGCGAATTCTGGACAAGGTGAAGGCTCTCGACTACGACACACTACACAGTCGTCCCAAGCTGTCGGCGTCCGACGCTGCTGGGATTCTTTTCGGCGTCCTCACGTGGCGAGCACGTAGCACGTCGCACAGCACGTAGCACAGCACGTAGCACATCGCACAGCACATAGCACCCCGCACTTCGCACCGCACTTCGCACGTAGCAGGTAGCACGCAGCACGTTTTATGGCCCGCGACACAAACTTCTACTACTCCTTCATGGTGCTTCCGGCCGAGAAGCGCGCGGCCATCATCGCCGTGTGGGACTTCTGCCGGGCCGTCGACGATGCCGTGGACGAGGCGGAGGCGGGGACCGAGGCGGCGCAGGTAGCGATCTGGAAGCGAGAGGTTGCCGCATGCTTCGAAGGCGGCGCGCCCGTTACGCGGCAGGGGCAGGCGCTCGCACCGCTCATCCCGAAGTTCAATCTGCCGCGGGCTGCCTTCGATGCACTTGTCGAAGGCGTCGAGATGGATATCGGTTCGCGTCGCTATGAAACCTTCGCGGACCTGTACGAGTACTGCATCCGTGTCGCATCGGCGGTAGGACTGATGTGCGTGGAGATCTTCGGCTACAGCGATCCGCGCACGCGTCAGTATGCGACCAACCTTGGCGTGGCGCTGCAGTTGACCAACATCCTGCGTGACGTTCCGAAGGATCTTGCGATCGGTCGGGTCTACCTGCCGCAGGAAGACCTCCGACGCTTTGGGGTCAGCGAGGATGCGCTGCGGCGGGAGGCGGCGAATGCCGGCCGCGGTATCCAGTCCCGCGAGGTCAAAGCGCTGCTCGCTTACCAGGCGTCGCGCGCGCGCGAGTACTACGTCCGCGCCAGGGCGTCCCGGCCGTCCGCCGACGGGCGGCGGCTGGTCGCTGCCGAGATCATGGGCGCCATCTACTTCTCGATCCTCGAAAAGATCGAGAGCAATGACTACGACGTCTTTTCAGGCGTGATCCGCATTCCCCGTCCACGCCGCGCGCTGATCGCCGTGAAGACCTGGCTGAAAAATGGGGGGTAATTTGCGGTGACCCCTCTGACACAGAAAACGGGGCCGGCGCCCAATGGGGTCAGGCCCCATGTGGTCGTCATCGGGGCAGGATTTGCCGGGTTGAGTGCGGCGACGCTGTTGGCCGAGCGGGGTGTCCGCGTCATCGTGCTGGACGCCCGGCCGCGTCTCGGTGGGCGGGCGACGGCCTTCGAGGATCGCGACACCGGCGAGCTGGTGGACAACGGGCAGCACGTGATGTTCGGCTGCTACCGCGAGACGCTCGCGTTCCTGAAGCGGATCGGAGCGGAAGGAAACGTCCAGACGCAGCCTGCTCTCGCGATTCCCTTCATCGGACCCGAAGGTCTGAGAACGGAGCTTCGGTGCCCCGTCTGGCTCCCCGCACCGCTACACCTGCTCGCGGGCGTGCTCCGCTGGCGCGGCCTCCCCCTCACCGACCGCCTGTCAGCGCTCCGCCTCGCGCCGGCGCTCCTGCGACTCGGAAATCAGAGCCTGGACCGGAGCGAGACGGTCCTCGGCTGGCTGCGTGCGCATGGCCAGTCGGCCGGGATCGTCACCGCGCTCTGGGAGCCGCTCGCAATAGCGGCGCTCAATCAGCCGATCGCCCAGGCGGCCGCGGCGCCTTTCGTCCGCGTACTCCAGGAGATGTTCAGCACGGACAAGACGGCGGCATCGCTCGTCCTGCCGAAGCGTCCTCTGCACGAGATGTACGCGGAGCCGGCACGAGCGTTCATCGAGAGCCGCGGCGGCGAAGTCCGCACCGGAGCGCTCGCGCGCGTAATCGCGGACGACAGCGGCGTCACCGCCGTCGAGGTCCGCGGCGAACGGATACCGGCAACGCACGTGATCAGCGCGGTCCCTTGGCACGCGCTGCGGACGCTCTTCGCCGCCGTCCCCCCGCCACTCGCGAGCACCATAGCGGACGCCTCGGCGATGGCGTCGATGCCCATCGTCACCGTCAACCTTTGGTACGACCGCGTCGTGATGCAGGACGCCTTCGTCGGGCTGACGGGACGAACCGTCCAGTGGATCTTCGACAAGCGCCGCGTCTTTGGAGAAGCGGCGTCTCACCTCTCCCTCGTGGTGAGTGCGGCAGAAGCAGTGACGCCGATGACCCGCGATGAGCTCGTCGCACTGGCTGTCCGCGAGGTTGCCGACGCGCTGCCGGACGCGCGCAGTGCGACGCTGATTCGCGCCACCGTCGTCCGCGAAAGGCAGGCGACGTTCTCTCTCACACATGGACAGCCGAAGCGTCCACCGTCGCTGACGGCGCTTCCCGGATTCGTGCTCGCTGGTGACTGGACGGCGACGGACCTGCCAGGCACGATCGAAAGCGCGGCGCTCAGCGGCCACCGCGCGGCGCTTGCGATACTCGATTCGGGGTACAACTAACAGTAGATGCGCTCGATCATCGTTCACTATCAGGAGATCGCTCTCAAGGGGAACAACCGTCCATGGTTCGTCTCCCGGCTCGCTCGTAATCTGCGGACGGCAACGAAAGGCACCGGGGTCAAAGAGGTCCGCGTGCTCATGGGCCGCATCGAGATCCTGTTGGAGGACGACGCGGACTGGAAGACCGTGCGCGACCGGGTCACAAACGTATTCGGCATCGCAAACTTCTCGCTGGCGCGTTCGGCCCCGCTGAACGTCGAGGCGATCGCATCACAGATCCTCGAGGATCTCGGCGACAGAGATGTGTCGACCTTTCGGGTATCGGCTCGCCGCGCCGACAAGCGCTTCCCGCTCACGTCACCGCAGCTCGAGCGGGAAGTCGGAGGCTTGATCAAGCTGGCGCGCGGCTGGACGGTGAATCTGTCCAAGCCCGAGCTTACGATCCACGTCGAGGGGCTGACCGACAAAGCCTTCTACTACTTCGACAAGCAGCCTGGCGCCGGAGGATTGCCGGCGGGGACGAGTGGACGGGTCGCATGCCTGCTCTCCGGAGGGATCGACTCTCCTGTCGCGGCGTGGCGGTTGTTGCGGCGCGGCTGCCGCGTGACGTTCATCCACTTCCACAGCTATCCGATCCTGTCGCGCGCCTCGCAGGAGAAGGCGCGAGAGCTGGTGACGCTGCTCACCACGTTTCAATACGACTCGCGCCTGTTCCTCGTCCCCTTCGGAGAGATTCAGCAGCGTGTCGTGCTGGCGGTCGCCCCGCCACTGCGCGTCGTGATCTATCGCAGACTGATGATGCGCATCGCGGAAGCGATCGCACGGCGCAACCGGGCCCAGGCTCTCGTCACCGGCGACGTCGTCGGGCAGGTCGCGTCACAGACCCTCGAGAACATGGCGGCGATCAACGACGTCGTCCGCATGCCGGTCCTGCGTCCGCTCGTCGGGCTCGACAAGGAGGAGATCACCGCCGAGGCGCAGCGCCTTGGGACGTTTGAGATC
>JACDDJ010000749.1 GCA_013817065.1 Acidobacteriota bacterium | reverse complement strand
CGCCTTATCCGGGTCGCGGAGCGAGTGGATCGAGCGCCACGCCTCGTAGAACGTCTCCTGTACGAGTTCCTCGGCAGCGTCGTGCTGGCCCGTCAGTCTCACTGCGCAGCGGTAAAGGTCGGCCGCGAAGTCGCGGACCCAGCCTTCGTATAGCGCTCGCAACTGCTCTGGTCGCATCCGATTCCTTCTCGCCGAACGGTCGCGCGTCGGTAGCGATTCGGTCAACGTCTGAAATGGTGGTGACCGGGGACGCGGGATTTATTTCACATCAGCGACATTCATTTCCAGGTCTTTCAACTTTTCTTTTTCTCGTGCAATAGGCGCGGCCGGACATGTCACGAAGAGAGGTGCGAAGGGAGAACCAGAAATGAGCAAGCCCGGCTGTCGGGCTTGTCGAAACACGAGCGGTAGTAATGCTGCCGCTCGGCCTCCACATCTTTCGTGCGCGAGCACGGAAAGGATCAACATGAAGACGTACAAACTTCCGGCCGTCGCCCTGACGGGGTTGCTGATGAGCGTGCCCGCGCTGGCACAGCAGACCCCGCAGGAGCAGCCTCAGCAGCGCCAAGCGGCGCAGCGGCAGGCGCAGCCCCAGCAGGAATGCCCCGTCTGCGCCGCGAAAGCGGCAAAGGGAGGATCAGCCTCATCGGTCGAGCAGGCGATTGCCGACTGGCCCGAGACGCCGAAGAAGGTTGCGCAGAAGACAATGGAGAAGTACGGACCGCCCAGTGGCGTGACACCAAGTCGCCTCATCTGGGACAAGCCGAAGGGTGGGCCGTGGGCCGAGATCATCCTGTCCCGTGACGAGGTGCAGCACGACTTCCCGATGAAGCACACGGACGTGCTCGAACAGGTGATCTACTACGACGTGCCCGTGGACAAAGTGGAGGCGCTGGCCAAGTACGACGGCAGCGTGATCGTCGATCGGACGAAGGGAACGCTTTCGGCCCGCTGCGACAAGGAGGCGGCGAACTTCCTCGCGTTGAACCTCGCGCACGACATCATCACGGGCAAGAAAGACGTGGAAGAAGCGCGTCAGGCCTACGCTCAGGCGATCCAGCAGTCGATGAAGGGCGAAATGCCCGAGACGATGAAGAAGCTGACGTTCGAGCCGAAGTCCAAGGAGCAGGCCGGGCACGCCGACAAAGCCGTAATCAAGAAAGGTCAGTGAGGTCGCGTCAAGCGGACGCTAAGATGCAGATTGCAGGCGGGGTGGGGCCGTCGCCGACGGTCCCGCCCCGCGTCGTTGTAACATCTCATTAGACCTCAAGCCCGAGCGGCGACTCGATGGATGCTCCATGAAACCTAACGACGAGAACGGCAAACTCCCTCCCGGCCAGCGGCCCTACCGAGTGCTGATCATTTCTGGGTCCGACCGCCGCCAGTACAACTGCCCCGGCGTGGACTCGAAGTCCCGTACGCTCATGCTCCGCATGGCGGAGCGGCTGCCGCAGGAGTGGGAGATCGACTACGAAGACCTCGGCAACGTCTACGCCCGCGCCCGCATTCAGTCCTGCAATGCGTGCGTCTCCACGTCGATGGCGCTGTGCTGCTGGCCGTGCAACTGCTACGAGAAGGATTCGAAGGCCGAGCCGGACCTGATGTGGGACTTGGACCTGTACGCACGGCTCGACCTCGCGGACGCGTGGGCGTTTATCGGCCCGATCAACTGGTACGGCCCGACCAGCAACCTGAAGCTGATGTTCGACCGACTGGTGTGCATGAACGGCGGCAACCCGAAGGAGGAACTGATCGAGCACAAGAACCCGGAGATGGCGATGAAGTTGGAACACTCCTCCGCTTGGGAGGAACTCTCGGTCAACCATTTGGAGGGCCGCACGGCTGGGTTCTTCTGTTACGGCGACGGCGGCGGCGACGAACTGGACACCGAGGGCAGGCCAAAGCTGCTTCGCCACAAGCACTACTTCGACCCTGAGCACGAGCCGTTCACGGACGATCGAGACGCCTACGCCCCGCTCGTCTGGCAATGCCGCTACGGCGGCGTCGAAGTGCCGGACCACCTCTGGCGGTACGTCGAGTTCGGGAACGGCAAGAAGTACAGCGACAATCAAGCGGAGGACATGGCGAGGGAGACGAACGTCTTCGCCGACTTCGATGGGTGGACGGATACCTTCGCCAACTTCGTCCGGGAGAAGGGGAAGGTCGAGCCCGGCAAGTGGCGGGCGTATGGATTCGAGCGGAAGGGCCACCTCTGGAAAGACGCGAAGCTCCTCTGGCGGGACGCCCGGATGCGGGCGGGCCTGCCGCCGAAGGGTTCCTCGCCCGCCGAGCAGCAGGCGATGGGACTGAACGAGGACACCGGCCTGCGGGCTGGCCGCTCCGAGGGCGATAAACTCAGGGATTGACGAGCGGCACTCGGACTCGGCTAATTTCCATGCTCTCGATCATCATCCCGACGCTCAACGAGGCTCAGTCGCTTTCCACGACGGCGGCGCACACGCGCAGCGCCGCTAACGGCGCGGCCATCGAGATCATCGTCAGCGA
The DNA here is from genome assembly GCA_013817065.1 of Acidobacteriota bacterium. GTDB lineage: Bacteria > Acidobacteriota > Vicinamibacteria > Vicinamibacterales > 2-12-FULL-66-21 > JACDCA01. The sequence continues at coordinate 61 of JACDDJ010000749.1, read as the reverse complement.
CTGTGGCAGCGGTGACGGCACGGCATCGCTCGCCTGCGATCTAGGCCTCCATGTCGTGATC
>JACDDJ010000748.1 GCA_013817065.1 Acidobacteriota bacterium | reverse complement strand
GCGCTGGGGGTGGGGCCCCAGCGCAAATTAAATAACGAGGACGATGCGCGCACAGGTGGTCTCGCTGTTTCTCATGGCTGTAACCGTTATGCCTCAATCGCAATCACGTCCGCGGGCACGCGATCTCGGGATTGCACCCGGGGCGATGGAGCCGGGGCCACTCAATGCCATCACCGATGTTGCCGGCGTACTCGTCGGTCAGACGACCGTCGTCAGCGGCGATAACGTCCGCACCGGGGTCACCGCGGTGCTGCCACATGGGGGGAACCTGTTCCGCGACAAAGTTGCTGGGGCGGTCTTCATCGGCAATGCCTTCGGCAAGCTCGCCGGATCGACGCAGGTGCAAGAGCTCGGGACGATCGAATCGCCGATCGTCCTCACCAACACGCTGTCGGTGGCCGCCGCGATGGATGCGACCGTCCGCTGGACCCTCGTGCAGCCAGGCAACGAACAGGTCCGCTCAGTGAACGCAGTCATCGGCGAGACCAATGACGGAGGCCTCAACGACATCCGCGGCATGCACGTCACGCGCGAGCACGTCACGGCGGCGATCACCGGGGCGAAGACGGGGGCGGTGGATGAAGGGGCCGTCGGCGCTGGAACCGGCACTGTCGCATTCGGATGGAAGGGCGGGATCGGCACCTCGTCGCGGCGGGTGCGCCAGGGCCAGGACAGCTACACCATCGGCGTCCTGGTGCAGACGAACTACGGCGGCAAGCTGACGATCGCCGGTGTGCCGGTGTGGAAGACGCTGACCCCACGCACGGTCGTACCGCCCGCACCCTCTGCGTTAGTCCCCCCGCACCCTCAGCGTCAGTTCCCCGCACCCTCTGCGTCAGCTCCCCGCACCCTCAGCGTCAGTTCTGCGTCAGATCCCGGCGACGGTTCGTGCATGATCGTCGTCGCAACCGACGCTCCGCTCGACGCCCGGGATCTCCAACGTCTAGCGGCGCGGGCCATCTTTGCGATGGCGCGGACGGGATCCACGTATTCGAACGGCAGTGGCGACTTCGCGATCGCGTTCTCGACTCATCCGTCATTACGCGTCACCATCGGGAATGCGCCGCAGCAGAGGACCGTTCTGCCAACCGATGCGATCTCGGGATTGTTCGAGGCGACGCTGGACGCCACCGAAGAGGCCATCTACAACTCGCTGCTCAAAGCTGTCGACACGACCGGTAACGGCCGCACCATCCGGGCGCTGCCCGTTGACGAACTGAAGGCACTACTGAAACAGCACGGACGCTGATGCGCGCAGCCCTTCTACTCCTGCTGACCGGCCTGTTCGTTGCCGGCCCCGGCCAGGCGTTCAAGTCGGGGCTCGACCCGTCTTCGTTCGATTCGCGCGTGCGTCCGCAGGACGATCTCTATCGGTTCGCCAACGGTAAATGGCTCGACACAGCGGTGATTCCTGCCGACCGGGTGAGCTGGGGCACCTTGCGGAACTCGCCGAGCAGGCGGAGCTCGACGTCAGGCGCATCATCGAAACGCTCGACGGGCGCCGCGGCCCCGAACGCCAAATCCGGGATCTCTACGCCAGCATGACGAACGAGGCCACCATCGAGGCGCGTGGTGCCACGCCAATTCGCGCCGAGCTGGCACGAATCGACGCCGTCGACTCACCCCCGGCGCTCGCCCGGCAGATCGGACGTCTCTCGGCGATGAATGCCGGCGGACCTTTTGGCGCCAGCGCCGGGATCGACGCGACCAATCCGACGGCGCTCCTCGTCACCGTTGCACAGGGCGGCACGCTGTTGCCCGAACGGGACTACTACCTGCGGACGGATGCCGCCATGCAGGCGATCCGCGCTCAATATCTCGCCTACCTGACAACCATTTTCCGCCTCGCCGAACGGCCCGCCACAGCCGCTGACGTCCAGGACGTGCTGGCTCTCGAGACGCAGCTCGCCAGGGCACAGCGGCCGCACGCCGAATCGCAGATACGCGCGCCGGGCGCGCCGCTTAAACTGCACCAGGCGATGCGTGACATGCCGGGCTTCGACTGGCAGGCATGGGCCGAGCCACAGGGCTTCGACCTGGCCACGAGAATCATCTTCGAACAGCCGGACTTCTTCCGCAGCTTCGCGGCCGCGGTCGGCACCACGCCGCTCGACACCTGGAAGGACTGGCTGGCGGCTCGCTACATCACCGCATCATCCATCTTCCTCTCGAGCGGGTTCGCCGACGCGCGCTTCGAGTTCTTCGGCCGCGTCCTGAGCGGCCAGGAGGCTCCGCGCGAGCGATGGAAGCGGGGCGTCTCGATGGTCAACGGCCATCTCGGCGACGAGATGGGCCGCCTCGACGTGAAGAAGCACCTGCCCGAAGCATCGCGCGCTCACGTCGAGAGGATGGTCGAGATGATCATGCGGGGATTCCGAGAGGCGATGGCGGAAGCCGAGTGGATGACGCCCGAGGCGCGTCGCGCCGCTCGTGACAAGCTCTCTCGCATGTCGGCATCGGTTGGGTACCCGGCGCGCTGGCGCGACTATAGCCGGCTCCGCATTGCGCCCGACGATCTGCTCGGCAACGCGCAGCGTGCTTTCGAATTCGACAACGCCGACAACATGCG
>JACDDJ010000002.1:21646-25610 GCA_013817065.1 Acidobacteriota bacterium | reverse complement strand
ATCTGCGCGTCATCGGGGGTGGGGCGGGAGTTCGCGCGGGCGAATGCCGCCGCATGCTCGCCGGCGCGTTTCCCGAACACGAGCAGGTCGGACAGCGAGTTCCCACCCAGCCGGTTCGCTCCATTGATGCCCGCCGCGCACTCCCCGGCGGCGAAGAGCCCCGGCACCGTCGACATCTGGGTTTCGGCATCGACAAACACGCCGCCCATGGCGTAGTGCGTCGTCGGTCCGACCTCCATCGGCTCCTTCGTGATGTCGATGTCGGCGAGCTGCTTGAACTGGTGATACATGCTCGGCAGCTTGCGCCGGATGTGGTCCTCCGCGTTGGCCATTCGTTTTCTGATCCACGAGATGTCGAGGAACACGCCGCCATGCTCGCTGCCCCGGCCCTCTTTGACTTCACGGTTGATGCAGCGCGCGACGTGGTCGCGGGTGAGCAACTCGGGAGGGCGGCGGGCGGCCTTGTCCCCCTGCGTGTAGCGCCAGCCTTCCTCTTCGTTATCGGCGGTCTGATTGCGATACGGCTCGGGGATCTCGTCGAACATGAACCGGCGCCCTTCCTTGTTCAGGAGGATGCCTCCTTCGCCGCGAACGCCTTCCGTCACCAGGATGCCCTGCACGCTCGGCGGCCAGATCATCCCGGTCGGATGAAACTGGATGAACTCCATATCGATGAGCTCGGCGCCGGCGCGATAGGCGAGCGAGTGGCCGTCGCCCGTGCCTTCCCAGCTGTTGCTCGTGATTCGATACGCCCGCCCGAGGCCGCCGGTGGCCAGGATCACCGCGCCCGCGCGAAACAGCTTGAACCGTCCGCGCTCTCGCTCGTAGCCGAAGACGCCCGCCGCACGACCGTCGCTCGTCAGCACCGCGACGACGGTGAACTCCATGTGGACGTCCATGCCCCGGTGGATGCCATGATCCTGCAGCGTCCGGATCATCTCGAGACCGGTGCGGTCGCCGACATGCGCCAGTCGCGGGTAGCGGTGGCCGCCGAAGTTGCGCTGCAGGATCCGACCGTCGGTCGTCCGGTCGAAGACGGCGCCCCAGGCTTCGAGCTCACGAACCCTGTCGGGCGCCTCCCTCGCGTGGAGCTCCGCCATCCGCCAGTTGTTGACGTTCTGGCCGCCGCGCATGGTGTCGGCAAAGTGTACCTTCCAGCTGTCGCGATCGTCGACGTTGGCCAGGGCCGCGGCAATCCCCCCCTCCGCCATGACGGTATGGGCTTTACCCAGGAGCGACTTGCAGAGCAGGCCCACCCTGGCGCCGCCGGCCGACGCCTCGATCGCGGCGCGCAGGCCCGCACCGCCGGCGCCGATCACCAGGACGTCGTATTCGTGTGTCTCGTAGTTCATGCGAGCCGATGATGAAGTCGTAGCGCAGCCCTTCAGGGCTGCCTAAAGAAGCCGGAGGTCCTGCCAGATCCCCATCGCGCAGAGGCGGACGTAGAGATCGGAGAACCCAACCGAAAACAGGCTGAGCCAGGCAAACAGATTGTGGCGCCGGTTGAGGGCGCTGGTGCAGGCATAACTGGCCGAGCAGACCGAGGACGTCGAGATCTCATCGCGACGACCGCCGGCGAGGTGGCGCAGCGAGTGGCAGCCAAAGGTGTAGCCGCCGAGCAGGACGACATTGGCCGCCAGGATCAACGTGCCCAGGCCGATCCCGAACCGCGTTCCTCCGGCGCCGTCATTGAACCAGAGCGCGAGCCAGACGTCGTAGGTCAGGAAGCCGATGAAGGCGAGAGCCAGGTAGAGGAAGTAACGATGAACGTTCTGCAGGATGAGTGGAAAGGCGCGTTCGCCGATGTACGTCTTGCGAGGCTCGCCGACCGTGCAGGCGGGCGGGTCCGCCCAGAAGGCCTTGTAGTAGGCGCCGCGGTAGTAGTAGCAGGTAAAGCGAAAGCCGCCCGGCGCCCACAGGATCAGCAGCGCTGCGGAGAACGGCAGCGCGGCGGGCCACCATCCCGGCTTCGGGCCGAACCAGGCGTGGACGCTGTCGCCGAAGAGCAGCGGCGAGTAGAAGGGCGACAGGTACGGGCCGTGTTCGTAGTGCACCCCCTGGAAGGCCGCCCAGGTCGAATAGACCACGAACGCCGACAACCCGAGGAAGGTGACGAGCGGCTGCACCCACCACGCGTCGCGGCGTTTGGTGCGGCCGAACCGGCGTTCTACCAGGGGCCACGCGGCCTGGGCCATGAGTTTCCCTCTTGCGGTTGACGTCCGAAGTCGAGAAACCTTATTCGACGGCCGGGCCTTGATGCAACTCCAATATCGTGGCGGCGGGCGCCGATCGCCGTACAGAGTAAAAGCCCGCTGCTTTGTTCAAGCAGCGGGCTTTGAGAATTAATCCCGGCAGTGACCTACTCTCCCACGCAGTTACCCACGCAGTACCATCGGCGGTAGAGGGCTTAACTTCCGTGTTCGGAATGGGAACGGGTGTGACCCCTCTCCTATGGCCACCGGAAACTTGTTGCCTGGGGTCCCTCCGTCGCTCGCTTGCGCGACCTCAGGCGGGTCGTCCCAGACTATGTCGATGCGGAGGCGGTTTCCGAGAAGCCTCCGCAGATGTCAAAGAGCCTTACAGGCTCACAACTGAATATCCTGCAAACGGTAGTTTCTTCGTTCCACGACAGCACGCAGCTTTGCGTGCATTTGCCGTTGATCTTTTACAAAGAGCCTTGCGGCTCTTCGTTTACAAAGAGCCTTGCGGCTCTTCGCGATCGAATCGGTCAAAAGGAATTATGGTCAAGCCTCACGGCTGATTAGTATCGGTTAGCTCCACACATCGCTGCGCTTCCACACCCGACCTATCACCTGGTAGTCTTCCAGGAGCCTTTAGAGGTCTTGCGACCTGGGAGATCTCATCTTGTGGAGGGTTTCACGCTTAGATGCATTCAGCGTTTCTCCCGTCCGCACGTAGCTACCGAGCGCTGCCGTTGGCACGACAACTCGTACACTAGAGGTGCGTCCATCCCGGTCCTCTCGTACTAAGGACAGCCCCACTCAAATCTCCTCCGCCCATGACAGATAGGGACCGAACTGTCTCGCGACGTTCTAAACCCAGCTCACGTACCACTTTAACCGGCGAACAGCCGGACCCTTGGAACCTGCTACAGCTCCAGGATGTGATGAGCCGACATCGAGGTGCCAAACCCTAGCGTCGATGTGAACTCTTGGCTAGGATCAGCCTGTTATCCCCGGCGTACCTTTTATCCGTTGAGCGATGGCCCTTCCATGCGGAACCACCGGATCACTAAAGCCTGGTTTCCCACCTGCTCGTCTTGTAGGACTCGCAGTCAAGCTCGCTTATGCTTTTGCACTCTACGGCTGATTTCCAAACAGCCTGAGCGAACCTTCGCGCGCCTCCGTTACAGTTTAGGAGGCGACCGCCCCAGTCAAACTACCCACCTAGCAGTGTCCCTGACCTGGATGACAGGTCGAGGTTAGAACGCCGGAGTGTTAAGGGTGGTATCTCACCGTTGGCTCCCCCAAGCCCGAAAGCCTGGGTTCAAAGCCTCCCACCTATCCTGCGCATAACACGCCAGCATTCACTACTAAGATGTAGTAAAGGTGCACGGGGTCTTTCCGTCTAGTCACGGGCAACCGGCGTCTTCACCGGTACCACAAATTCGCAGTGCCCCTCGTTGAGACAGCGCCCAAATCGTTACGCCATTCGTGCAGGTCGGAACTTACCCGACAAGGAATTTCGCTACCTTAGGACCGTTATAGTTACGGCCGCCGTTTACCGGGGCTTCAGCTCGAAGCTTCGCCTTGCGGCTAACCTCTCCCTTTAACCTTCCGGCACCGGGCAGGCGTCAGGCCATATACGTCGTGTTCGACTTAGCATAGCCCTGTGTTTTTAGTAAACAGTTGCTTGGGCCTCTTTATTGCAACTCGTTCGCGCACGCAATCGCGAGGACTGCGCACGTTAATCGAGCACCCCTTCTTCCGAAGTTACGGGGCCA
>JACDDJ010000002.1:14146-16646 GCA_013817065.1 Acidobacteriota bacterium | reverse complement strand
CACTCCTCGAGAGAAAGCTCGATCACGCGGGCGTCCAATGGCGGCGCTTTCTTCGAGAAACGCTGGTCGAAGTCGCCGGCCGCGAGCGATGCCGCGGCGGCATCGTGGAAGTCGGTAACGATGCGCGTAGCGAGGTCGATCTTCGCCTGTTTCGGATGCAGCCCTGCGCTCAGCACCGCCTGTCGGAGCGCCTCGATCTCGGGTGGGCCAAGGTCAGTGAGCAACGTGTAGTACTTCCACATCAACTCGTCCGAGATTGACATCAGCTTGCCGAACATCTCGCCCGGGGTGTCGGTCACCCCCACGTAGTTGCTCAGGCTCTTGGACATCTTCTCGACGCCATCTAATCCTTCCAGCAGCGGCGTCGTCATCACCACCTGCGGCTCGAGGTCGTAGGCCGGCATCAGGTCGCGACCGACATTCAGATTGAACAACTGGTCGGTCCCTCCGAGTTCGACGTCGGCTTGCAGGAACACCGAGTCATACGCCTGCGCGAGTGGATACAGAAACTCATGGACGGCGATCGGCTTGCCCGCCTCGTAGCGGGTCTTGAAATCGCGTCGCTCGAGCATCTGCGCGACGTTGTACTTTGCGGCCAGCTTGATCCAGCCGAAGCTCCCGAGCGGCTCCAGCCACTCGCTGTTGAAGCGGGTGATGGTCTTTGCAGGATCGAGGATCTTGAAGATCTGCGTCTGGTACGTCTCGGCGTTGTGGGCGATCTCGTCGAGCGTAAGCGGCGGTCGCGTTTTTGAGCGGCCCGTCGGATCGCCGATCAGGGCCGTGAACGCGCCCACGACATACACCACCGTATGACCGAGGTCCTGGAAGTGCTTCATCTTCCGGATCAGGACGGTGTGCCCGAGGTGCAGATCCGGTGCAGTCGGATCGAAACCAACCTTCACAATCAACGGACGGCCGGTCTTCTGTGCGCGTTCGAGCTTGGACCGGAGTTCGGCCGCGCGAACGACGTCGACGCAACCCCTGGTGAGAAACGAAACCTGCTCGTCGATGTTCATCGGTGCCGCTGATTATGGCAGCGTGTGCCGATCGGCGCGACACGCTAACATTACCCGTCATGGCGGCCGCACCCAACCCTGCCTCGTGGACGCGGCGCGACGTGCTCCGGGGCGTCGCCGCAGCTGCCGTCGGTACCGTTGTCGGCACCGCCGATCACGGCTACGTCTACGCGCGCCACCATGTCGGCCTCACCCGCGAAACCGTGCGGGTCAGCGGCCTCTCTCCTGAACTCGACGGTCTCCGCATCGGCTTCCTGAGCGATCTCCACCGCAGCGACACGGTCAGCCACGAACTGATCTCAACGGCCGTGAACCTGCTGATGGCCGAGCGCCCCGACATCGTCATGCTGGGCGGCGACTACGTCACCTGGGGCGGCGGGCAGAGACGGAAATGGGTCCGCCCGGCCGCGGAAGCGCTCGCGCCGCTGACCGCACCGCACGGCATCTTCGCCGTACTCGGTAATCACGACGATGACAAGGAGATGACGGCGGAGCTATCGGCCAAGGGCATAACAGTGCTGAGGGATGCGCGGACACGCATCGAAATCAAGGGCGTCGCTCTGGACATTGCAGGGATCCGCTTCTGGACGAGGAAGGCGGCAGACATCGGCCGGATCGTCAAAGGCGCCGCCCCGGACCTCATCCTTCTCGCACACACGCCCTCGCGCCTCAGCGAGGCCGCTGCGCTCGCGATCCCGCTGGTACTCAGCGGTCACACGCACGGGGGGCAGATCGTTCTCCCCGGCGTTGGTGCGATCGCCGCGCGCGAGTTCCCGGTCGTTCAGGGCACCGGACGCCAGGGGGCGACATCGATCTTCGTCACCCGCGGCGTCGGCACGGTCTACATCCCCGTGCGAGTGAACTGTCCGCCGGAAGTCGCCCTTCTGACGCTGGAGCCTTTCACGCGCCTGGCCTGATTTCGTCCGCGCTCAGGCGGTCCGGCTGTGATCGCGCACGAAGCGCCGTCCCTCGATCGTCCATCCTCCGGACAGCATGACCCGCACCGCGAGCGGATAGAGACGATGCTCTTCGACGAGGATCCGACTGGCCAGCGACGCCACCGTGTCATCGTCTTTCACGGGAACCGTGGCTTGCGCGATGATCGGTCCCGCGTCGAGGTCGCCGTCGACCAGGTGGACCGTGGCCCCGCTTACTTTGACGCCGTGAGCCAGCGCCTGTGCCGGCGCGTCCGTCCCAGGGAAGGACGGCAGGAGCGACGGGTGGATATTGAGGATGGCGTCGGGAAAAGCTTCGAGCAGAGGCGGGCCGATGAGTCGCATGAAGCCGGCAAGGCACACCAGCGTGACACCGCGCGCCTTCAGGACGTCCGCGATGGCGCGATCAAACACATCGCGATCGGCGTAGTCGCGATGATTGATCGCAAGGGCCTCGATGCCGACCGCCCTGGCGCGATCGAGGCCGGGCGCCCCCGCCTTGTTTGAGATTACGACCGCGATGCGCCCTGGCAGTTCACCGTTCAACTG
>JACDDJ010000002.1:0-14136 GCA_013817065.1 Acidobacteriota bacterium | reverse complement strand
CGATGAGCGACTGCAGGTTGCTGCCGCGTCCGGAAATCAAGACACCGATGTTAGCCGACGTAATGGACCCCTTCACCGCCATCATCAACAACGCCAACCAGGGCAGCTCTCGATTCGCCGGCCGAGACGAGCTGATCGAGCAGCGTGGATACGTGCACAGCCGCGCAGGCGATGATCAGACCGACGCCCATGTTGAAGGCCCTGAACATATCGGCCTCCGGGACGCTGCCGGTGCTCTGAAGCCAGCGGAAGATCGCCGGCACGTCCCAACCTGATTTATCGATCTCGGCGTGGAGCCCCTTCGGCAGGATGCGCGGCAGGTTCTCCGTCACACCGCCTCCGGTGATGTGCGCCATGCCTTTGATCAACCCGCCCTTCAGCAGCGGGCGGATGACGGGCAGATACGAGCGGTGGGGCACCAGTAATGCCTCGCCGATCGTCGCAGCAAGCTCCGGCACATGGCTGTCGTGCGCCAGGCCTGCGGTCTCGAATGCGATACGGCGAGCGAGCGAGTACCCGTTGGTGTGCAACCCAGACGACGGCAGGCCGATGAGAGCATCGCCGGCGACGATCCTCTTTCCGTCGATCAACCGGGCGCGAGGAACTGCGCCGACGATAAATCCTGCCACGTCGTACTCGCCATCAGCATAAAAGCCGGGCATCTCTGCGGTCTCGCCACCGAGCAGCGCGCAGCCGTTCTCACGGCACGCCGCGGCAAGGCCTTCGACAATCTGGACGGCGACGTCGGGATCAAGACGGCCGGTCGCAAGGTAGTCGAGGAAGAAGAGCGGCGCAGCACCCTGGACGAGGATGTCGTTGACGCAGTGATTGACGAGATCGCAACCGATCGATCGATGCTCGCCGGTCATGAACGCGATCTTCAACTTCGTGCCGACACCGTCCGCGCTCGAGACGAGCACCGGATCCTCGATGCCGGCGGCATCCATGCGGAACAGACCGCCGAAAGAGCCGATGTCCGACAGGACGCCAGGGGTATAGGTCCCCTGCGCCAGAGTTCGAATGCGTCGGACGACTTCGTTGCCGGCGTCGATGTCTACGCCAGCCTGGCGGTAATCCATAGATGGTGTGCTGCTAGAACTCGAGCTTCCGGATGAGTGCTTCGGCCGTCCGCCTGGCGGCCGTGCCTGGCTTTGCCTGCCAGTAGCTGCGGCGGACCGTCACGAAGAAACGCTCCTCGATGAAATCTTCCTCGAGCATGTCGAAGGCTTCGCGAAGCAACTCCAATCCTTCTTCGGGTTTCGCCTGCTGCTCGAGCACCTTCATCGTGAGCGCGGTGTTACGCAACGCAACAGACCCGATTGCCAGCGCAATGGCTGCGCGCGCGGGATCCCGGCTCGGCGCCCCGCGGTCGATCAGGGTCCGGAGTGCCTCCTCGTTGCCGGCAATCGCGAGCGCCGCCAGACCGGTCGCCGAACCACGGAGAAGCTCCTGGTAGCCAATCTGAGAAACCGAGAAATCCAGCGACTCGGTCAGGTATCCGACGTGTGATCCGCAGTTCACGCCAACGAGACAGATCGCGGCTGCGATCGCAGGCTGCGTACCCTTCGGCGCCGACCGCTGCAATTCCGCGAAGGTCGCAACCGCCCGCGTGTCGCCGATCTTGCCAAGTGCCAGCACGGCATCGTCCTGCAATGGACCATCGAGCTTGGCGACGCCAGTCAGCGCCGCAAAGGCGTACGCTCCCTTGTAGTCGCCGATTGCTTCGATCACGACGCTGCGAAAGAAGTCCTGCCCGCGTGTGACGAGACGCGTCATCGTGTCCTGCGCAGCCTGCTCTTTGCCGTGCGCCGCGATGGCGCGCGTTAGTGCCGGACGAACGAATTCGGACTCTTCCGTGGCCAGCGCCTCAATCAGCCGTGGCAGCGCGGCGGGGTCCGGATGGTGCTCGAAGAACGCGTAAGCGACGGCGCGAAGGCGGTCGTTCTTCTCGCCGAGTGCCCGCACCATCACGTCGCGAGTGCGCGGATCGTTGAATCCCGAGAGCAGAACGAGGGCGCGAAAGCGAACGTACCCATCCTGGTGCTTGGCGACGGCCGCGGTCAGCGCCGGGACAGCAGTCGCCTGCGCGGCACGGCGGATGGTGCGCGCCGCCTCCATCCGCACGGGAAACTCGAGCGTCGCGAGCTTGTCGATCGAGGCGCGGACCTGCTCGGCGGTGACGTCCTTCGCCGCGGTGCCGGGATCCTGGGCGCTGTTGACAGCCGGCGCCAGCACCAGCATCAGAGCGATGACGGCCAGTCGCATGACGTTCAGTCCAGCGCCTTCAGCGCAAGTTGGAGATAGGCCTGCTCGTCGCGTGGAAATGCCACCGGGTAGACGCCGGTGTAGCAGGACGTGCAGTAGGAACCCTGGTCACCACCGACGGCCGACTTGAGGCCGTTGAGCGTCAGGTACGCGAGCGAGTCCGCCTCAACATACTTGCGGATCTCTTCGGTGGTATGTGTGGCGGCGATCAGTTCGGAGCGGCTGGGCGTGTCGACGCCGTAAAAGCACGGCGACACGGTGGGCGGACAACTGATGCGCAGATGGACTTCGCGAGCGCCCGCCGCGCGCACCATCTTGACGATCTTCCGGCTCGTCGTCCCGCGGACAATCGAATCGTCGAGGAGGATGACGCGCTTGCCCTCGAGAATGCTGCGCACCGGATTCAGCTTGACGCGGACGTTGAAATGCCGGATCGATTGCTGCGGCTGAATGAACGTCCGGCCGATGTAGTGGTTCCGAATCAGCCCCATTTGCAGCGGAAGTTTCGCGCGCTCAGCGTAGCCAATTGCCGCGCACACCCCGGAGTCTGGGATCGGCACGACGACGTCTGCCTCGACCGGCGCTTCCATCGCCAGGTGTTGCCCGAGGGCGGTCCGCACTTCGTTCACGCTGCGTCCGAAGACGTAGCTGTCAGGCCGGGCAAAGTAGACATGCTCGAAGACGCAGTGCGAGAGAGGCGCCTTGGGGAATGGATGGAACGAGCGCAGCCCGCCATCGCTGATCACCAGGACCTCGCCCGGTTCCACGTCTCGAACGTAGGTCGCACCGATGAGATCGAGTGCGCAGGTTTCAGAGCAGACGATCCAGGCGTCGCCCAGCCGGCCGAGTGCCAGCGGCCTGAAGCCATGCGGATCCCGGGCAGCGATGAGCCTGTTCTTCGTGAGCAATGCCAGCGAAAACGCGCCGCTGATCTGCTTGACGGATTCGATCAGGGCTTCTTCGACCGATGGAGCCTTGGACTTCGCGTAGAGGTGCAGGACGACTTCCGTGTCGCTGCTCGTCTGGAAGATCGAACCGTCGCGCACGAGCTCGTCCCGGAGTTCGCGCGCATTCACCAGGTTGCCGTTGTGCGCAATGGCGATCTGCCCGTGAGCGCAATCGATGAGCATCGGCTGCGCGTTCTGGAGCCGGCTCTCACCCGCTGTCGAATAGCGCGTGTGGCCAATCGCCAGGTGCCCGGGGAGGCCGGTCAGCGCCTCGGGTGTAAAGGCGTCCGCGACGTGCCCCATCGCCCGCGAGACGCGCATCTTGACGCCGTCGCCGGTGGCGATGCCGGCGCTCTCCTGACCGCGGTGCTGGAGCGCGTAGAGCCCTAAGTACGTAAGGTTTGCGGCCTCGGGATGACCGAAGATGCCGAAGACGCCGCACTCGTCCTTGAATTTATCGGCGGGGCCCCCTGCACCCCGCCTGGCGGCATCCACTCGCTCGCGCTCCGTTCCTGCCGCCTTGACTTTATCGGCGGGGCCCCCTGCCCTTCGACCTGGGCTCAGGGCACCCCGAGCTTCGTCGCGGGGTGCACCCCGCCTGGCGGCATCCACTCGCTCGCGCTCCGTTCCTGCCGCCTTCAAATTGTCGAACATGGGCCCTTTCGTAGATTCTACGATGCCTGGCGCTGGAAGAAGCCCTCGAGCACCGACGACCAGCGGTTCTCAGCCTCACGCACGTCGCAATCGATCGCTGACTGACCCGCGACAGTGATCTTCAGCCGGGTGCCACCCGTCTGACCGATGACGCGAGCTGCGACACCGGCCTCCTTCGCAAGTTGCAGCACGGCATCGGTCTGTTCCGGTGTCGCGCTCACCACTACTCGCGACGCCGACTCCGAAAAGAGCGTGGAATCCAGCCGGGTAGCTGCCGCCGGGACGTCTACCTCACAACCAACACCAGCTGCGTCAAAGGTGCATTCCGCGAGAGTGACCGCGATGCCACCGTCCGAGCAGTCGTGCGCCGAGCGCAACAGCTTCGCGGACGCGGCGCGACCGAGGAGTTCGATGAGAGAGCGCTCCTTCACCATATCCAGGCGAGGAGGCTGCCCTTTTACGAGCCCATGCACGATCTTCAGATACTCGGATCCACCCAGCTCGTCGAAGGTCTCGCCGAGGAGGATGACGTTATCGCCCGCCGCCCGGAAGGCACGTGTGATGGCGCAGCTCGCGTCTTCAATCAGCCCGACGACCCCGAGGACAGGCGTGGGGTAGATCGCGTTACCGTCGGTCTCGTTATAGAGACTGACGTTTCCACCGGTGATCGGAACGTCCAGCGCGCGGCACGCCTCGCCGATCCCGCGTACCGCTTCTCCAAACTGCCACATGATCTCTGGACGCTCAGGATTGCCGAAGTTCAGACAGTTGGTGGCGCCGATCGGCTGGGCACCCGCGCAGGCAACGTTGCGCGCCGCCTCGGCGACCGCGAGCATCGCGCCGCGGAACGGATCCAGGTAGCAGTAGCGGCCATTGCCGTCCACCGACATCGCCAGCGCGCGCGCCGTGCCTTTGACGCGAACCACCGCCGCCCCCATGCCGGCAAGCACGATGGAGTTCGTGCGAACCATGTGATCGTACTGCCGGTAGACCCAGCGCTTGCTCGCGATTGTCGGTGATGCGAGCAGCCGGAAGAACGTGTCCTGAGGCTGCACCTGCGACAGCGATGCGACGTCGAGCTGCTGGACGTCATCGAGGTAGGCCGGCCGCGTCATCGGACGTGTATAGACTGGCGCTTCGACGACGAGCGCGGTATTTGGAATCTCGGCGACGACCTTCCCGTGATCCTTCACCCGCAGCAGGCCATCGTTGGTCACGAAGCCGATGTGAGCGGCGTGGAGATCCCACTTCTCGAAAATCTCCTCGACTTCCGGCTCCCGACCCTTCTTCACGACCAGCAGCATCCGCTCCTGTGATTCCGAAAGCATGATCTCGTACGCCGACATGCCGCTCTCTCGCTGGGGCACGTGCATCACGTCGATCTCGATGCCGCTGCCGCTCCGCGCGCCCATCTCGGACGTCGCACAGGTGAGCCCCGCCGCGCCCATGTCCTGCACCCCGATCAGTGCATCGCCCTTCATCAGCTCGAGACAGGCTTCGAGCAGGAGCTTCTCCATGAAGGGATCGCCGACCTGGACGGCGGGCCGCTTCTCCGCCGACTTATCGTCGAACTCGGCCGACGCCATCGTCGCGCCGTGAATGCCGTCGCGCCCGGTCTTGGCGCCGACGTAATAGACCGGATTGCCGACACCCTCGGCCCGGCCCATAACCAGCGCATCCGCACCGGCAAGCCCGAGGCAGAACACGTTCACCAGCGGGTTCCCGGCATAGGGCTCGTCGAAAACGATCTCGCCGCCAACCGTGGGAATGCCGATGCTGTTCCCGTACCCGGCGATGCCTGCGACGACGCCCTCGACGATGCGCCTGGTTCGGGCGCCATGCTCGCCGTCCATCGGACCGAAGCGGAGCGAGTTCATCAGCGCAACCGGGCGCGCGCCCATCGTGAAGATGTCGCGGATGATGCCGCCGACACCGGTTGCGGCGCCCTGATAGGGTTCGATGAAGGACGGATGGTTGTGCGACTCGATCTTGAACACCGCGGCGAGGCCGTCGCCGATGTCCACGGCGCCGGCATTCTCACCCGGCCCTTGAAGGACCCGTGGGCCCTGCGTCGGCAAGGTCCGAAGATGCACGCGCGAGCTCTTGTAGCTGCAGTGCTCCGACCACATGACGGAAAAGATCCCGAGCTCCGTCAGCGAAGGCTCCCGCCCGAGCGCCGCGACGATGCGGGCGTACTCGTCCCCTTTGAGACCGTGCCGCTCGAGGACGGCTGCGTCGACTGTGCTCATTGCTGAAAAGGTCCTACGCCGTGAGGGCGCCGCGCGAAGCGAGCGAGGCGACTACCGACTCAAAGAAAACCAGGCCGTCTTCACTGCCGAGCGCTGCCTCGCACGCTCTCTCCGGGTGCGGCATCAACCCGACGATGTTGCGTCCTTCGTTGCAGATCCCGGCGATCCCGTTGATCGAGCCGTTAGGGTTCGAGGCCTCTGAGACCTGGTCCGACTCATCGCAATACCGCAGGATGATCCGCCGCGACGCCTCGAGCTCTTCGAGCGTCTGCGGATCCGCGAAGTAATTGCCCTCGCCGTGGGCAATCGGGATTCGGAGCACCTGCCCTTTTGCGGCTCGGAGCGTGAAGGGCGTGTCGGTCTGCTCGACGCGAACGCGTACGTGTTCGCAGTGGAACTTGAGGTCCTTGTTCCGGATCAGCGCACCGGGGAGGAGCCTGGCTTCACAGAGCACCTGGAAGCCGTTGCAGATTCCAAGCACCGGCCCACCAGACGTAGCGAACGTCGACACCGCCTTCATGACGGGTGAGAACTGGGCGATGGCGCCGGTGCGCAGGTAATCGCCGTATGAGAAACCGCCTGGCAGGATAACGACGTCCGCCCCCTTGAGGCTCGTTTCCTTGTGCCAGACAAACTCTGCGTCATAGCCAAGGACGTGTTTCGCGGTGTGGTACGCGTCGTGATCGCAGTTCGAACCGGGAAAGACAATCACGGCGAACTTGGTCTTGGGCATAAACGTGGTCTGCTTTATTCAGTTGCCAGCGCTCGCTCGCGCTCGCGCCGTTCACTTGCCGTTTTTCAACCGCGGCTATTCAACTTCTATCCGATAGCTCTCGATCACCGGATTGGCGAGGACCTTGTCGGCCACGCTCGACGCAACTTCGCGCGCCTTGTCGGCGGTGGCGGCTTCGATCTCCAGCTCGAAGTACTTCCCCTGGCGGACGTCGCCGACACCGGCGTATCCCAGTGAATGCAGCGCCTCTTCGATAGTGCGCCCCTGCGGATCGAAGACAGACGGCTTCAGCGTGACGAAAACTTTGGCTTTCATGATCCAAGCACCCGTTTGAAGATGGCGTCCACGTTGCGCAGCTGATCATCCAGGTCGAACGCCTTTTCGATCTCGGCCGGCGGCAGGACATTGACCAGATCCGCGTCGGCGAGCAGCAGCTCCTTGAAGTCCTTCTGCTCGTGGAAGGACCGCATCGCATTCCGCTGCACCCACTCGTAGGCCTGCTCGCGTGAGATGCCGCGGCGCGCCAGCTCGAGCAGCACGGTTCCAGAGAACACCACACCGCGGGATCGTCCGAGGTTCTGCAGCATCCGGTCCGGATACACGACCATCCCGGAGGCAATCCGCGTGAATCGGCGGAGCATGTGGTCCAGCGCGATGAAGCTATCCGGCAGGATCACGCGTTCCACTGAGGAATGCGAGATGTCCCGCTCGTGCCAGAGAGCGATGTTCTCGAGCGCCGCCATCGCGTTGCTGCGGATCAACCTCGCCAGGCCGGTGATCTGCTCGCAGCCAATCGGATTGCGCTTGTGCGGCATTGCGGAGGAGCCCTTCTGCCCCTTGGCAAACGGCTCTTCGACTTCGCCGATCTCGGTCTTCTGCAGGCCGCGGATCTCGAGCGCGAATTTTTCGAGCGAGGCCGCCGTGATCGCCAGTGCGGTCATCAGTTCGGCGTGACGGTCCCGCTGGATGACCTGGGAGGAAACCGGAGCAGGCTGGAGACCGAGCGTCTCGCAGACCTTCGCTTCGATAGACGGGTCGAGATGCGCGAACGTCCCGACCGCCCCGGAGATCTTGCCGACAGTGATCACCTCGCGAGCCCGAAGCATCCGATCCAGGTTTCGCTGAAGCTCGGCATACCACAGCGCCAGCTTCACACCCAACGTCATCGGCTCGGCATGCACACCATGCGTGCGACCGATCATTGGTGTTCGACGGTGTTCCTCGGCGCGGACCCGGACGGCGTCCATCGCGCCGGCAACGCCGCGGATGATCAGGTCACAGGCCTGGCGCATCTGCAAGGCCTGCGCGGTGTCGACGACGTCGGACGACGTCAGGCCGAAGTGCAGCCAGCGCGCCGCTGGACCGACTTTCTCAGCGACCGCGGTGGTGAAGGCAATCACGTCGTGATGGGTGATGCCCTCGATCTCTTCGATGCGGTCGATGTCGAATGCGGCTTTCGCCCGCAACTCCCGGGCGGCCTCGACCGGCACGATACCGGCTTCGGCCATCGCATCGGTCGCTGCGAGCTCGACCTCGAGCCACGTCTCGTAACGCCGCTGCTCGCTCCAGATGGCCCCCATCTCGGGGTTCGTGTAGCGTCGAATCATTCTAAAATGGGGCTCCGCCCCAGACCCCGGCTGAACATTCGACCAAATCCCCGCTACTGCAATGCAAGGCGTTCGGTCGTCAGATCCGGCGTGCCCGATCCGACGACGGTTGCGGCAAGCTGTCCGCCGCCAAAGAGCTCATTCGCGACACGCTGTACATCCTCAGCCGAGACGCTCTCCACCCCGGCGAGCGTCTCGTCGAGACCGAAGTGCCGGTCAAAGTAGATCTCCTGACGCGCTAGGTGCGACATGCGGCTGGCGGTATTCTCCAGGCTCAGCATGAGACTGCCCTTCAGGTGGTCCTTGGCCCGGCGTAATTCCGACTCCGGCACCGGCGTCCGCTTCAGGGCTTTGAGCTCGACGACGCAGAGGTCTACAACCTCCTCGATCGCATCATTCGCGCAGCCGGCGTAGATCGTGAGATTGCCGGCGTCTCGATACGCGCTCATCCCGCTGAACACCGAGTACGCCAGCCCGCGCTTCTCACGCACATTCTGAAACAGTCGCGAGCTCATCGACCCACCGAGAACGGTGTTGAGGATGTAGCTGACGTAGCGATCATCGTGGCGTTGCGGATAGCTGGTCGTCCCGAGACAGACGTGACTCTGTTCGATCTCTTTCGTCCGCGTGATCACCTGCGGGACAACTCTGGGTGGCGTCCCGTTCAGCGGCTCGCCATCGCGTTTTACCGACCCAAAGGCCTGCTGGATCAGATCCCGGACCTTCGCATGCTCGATGTTACCGGCCGCGGAAACGATGATGTTGGATCCGACGTAGGCGCCGCCGAAGTACTCGCGGATCGCATCCTGGGTCAGCCCTTCGACGGTCTCCCTGGAGCCGAGGATCGGTCGGCCAAGCGGGTGACCTTCCCAGAAGTATTGCGTGAAGACCTCATGGACGAGATCGTCTGGCGTGTCCTCGACCATCTTGATCTCTTCGAGGATCACCTTCTTTTCGCGCTCGATTTCCTCAGCCGCGAAAGCCGGCCGCAGGACGATGTCAGAGAGCACGTCCACGGCGAGTGGCAGGTGCTCGTCGAGGACCTTGATGTAGTAGCTCGCGTATTCCTTCGAGGTGAAGGCGTCGAGCTGACCACCGATCGAGTCGATGGACTGCGCGATGTCTTCCGCGGTTCGAGTGTCACTACCCTTGAACAGCATGTGCTCGACGAAATGCGCGATGCCGCTGCGGGCATCCGACTCGTGACGTGACCCCCGCGTGAGCCACACGCCGATGGTGACGGAGCGGACATGCGGCATCGTCTCGGTGATGAGCCTTAGTCCGTTATCGAGGACCTCGCGAACGACCATACTTGGATGGACTGCCGGAAACTATTGATTATTAAGGAGTTAGCTGTGAGCGGCGAAAGAGGAATGATATCACATCTGGAGACGTGAGCGGAAGCGGCCGACATCCCGGTGGACGGCTGGCGGCGCCCCACCGGCTCAGCTCGGATCGAATCGGCGACATAGTACACTCGGAGTTCTCCGCGTCACCGGTAGGCCCCATCATGACTGCCAAGATCGATCTCGCCGGCCTCGAACTGCACGAACTCGAGCAGGAACTGGTGCGCCTCGGCCATCCGAAGTTCCACGGGCGCCAGATCTTCCAGTGGATTCACAAGCGCGGCATAACAGATCTCGCGCTCATGACGGACCTCGGCCGGGAAGTCCGCCAGCAGCTTTCCAGCGAAGTCGAGATCCATACGCCGCAAGTCGAGGGCAAGGAACGGTCGATCGACGGGACGACGAAGCTGCTCTTGCGGCTGAGCGACGGGAAACAGATTGAGTCCGTCTTCATCCCGGATACGCCATCCCAGACCTTCTGCATCTCCACCCAGGTCGGTTGCGCGATGAAATGCGCGTTCTGCCTGACCGGCAGGATGGGGATCGACAGGAACCTCACGGCCAGCGAGATTGCCGGCCAGGTTCGCGTGCTCGCGCGCGAACTGCAGATGCTGGACGTTCGCTTCAACATCGTGCTGATGGGGATGGGCGAGCCGTTGCACAACTATGAAGCGACGATGAAGGCCCTGCGGATTCTGAATGACGAGCATGGTCTCGCCATCTCGGCGCGGCGAATCACGCTTTCAACCGTTGGTGTGCTGCCCGCCCTCGAGCGGCTCGCGACCGAGCCGGTGATGCCGAACCTGGCGATCTCGCTGCATTCGACGACGGAAGACCAGCGCGACATGCTCGTTCCGCTCAATCGGAAATACGGGCTGAAGGACCTGCTCGACGCCTGCCGCCGATTCCCCGTCAAGCGGCGCGAACGGATCACGTTCGAGTACGTGATGCTCAACGAAGTGAACGACACGCCCGAGGACGCAAGACGGCTGGTCAGACTGCTGCACGGGATCCGCGGCAAGGTCAACCTGCTGCCGCTGAATGAAGCAGCCGGTATTCCGTTCGATCGACCGTCAGATGCGCGGGTCAATCAATTCGCGCGGATCCTCGCCGATCACGGCGTCACGGTATCGGTGCGGAAATCCCGCGGCCGCGACATCCGCGCCGCCTGCGGTCAGCTGATCACCGAAAGCAAGAAGACGCAGGCACCCGGCCGCCGCCTGGCGAGCCTCATGGAACAGGGCGCTTAGCAGCCACGGCCGTAAGCAATAGTCACCTTAGGGCGGCCGGTTTTGTCGAACAGGTCCTTCAAAACTCGAAATCTAGGCGTTGTCGCCGTTGGAACCTCCTTTTCTTCTTCGGCCCCTTCACAAGGCATGTCGGCGCCTACTTCCTGACGAACGAAAGCCTGTCCTCCAGTAATCCGCTCGATGACGTAGTTGCGGTCCGCCGGAAGCTCAGTTCGTCGGCCGGTTGAGGCGTTGACCCCTTGAACTCCCTGCGCGATCGCTATGACTGTCCCCACTATGGAGCCGGCTCCACCGCTCAAGCCGTTCCTTTGTGTCTGAATCCACACAGGCTGAGGGAACGGGCCCGGCGGCAATTGGAGCCACGAGCCACGACGGCCAATTACAAAGAGGTCCAGACCATAGCCCCAGTCACCGACGTTCGAAATCCAGACGACCCGCTTGCCCTTGGGAGGTTGGTAGTCGATGCGGATATGGATATGGTGTTCCGGCGTGTACGCGCCGACCGCCACGAGTGTTCCGAGTTGCCGCGCGTTCATGGTTGGAGAGGCGTGGAGCGATGCCAGCGTCCACTCCTTACTCCGGAATTCACGCGCATAACACGCGGTGCTGCGGTCGCCGAGATCGCATAGCCGGGATAGCCGAGGGTACTCACCTTGGTTGTACCACCGGTCGATTTCGTCGGGCAGGTATAACTCGGCGAACAGGATGTCGGTCTGAGCGAGCGCGGGGGGTGCCATCAAGACGACCAATGTCCACACCGACGTCAGCAGTCTCATCTTGACTCCCGATCTGCACAGGCATGCAAGTAACAGCCGTCACTGGAGTGATTAGTTGGACGAGCACACGCTCATTTCGGGCATGGCCCTGAGAAATCCGAACCTTCAGATAGTTATCCGTCACGACCAGCGTGCCGTCCTCTAGCGTCAGCCCAGGACGGATGCTGCCAATCTGCGAACTTTGGAATCGCGCCGACAGCGTCGCACCAACCTGCCGGAGCGCGGCGCCTCTCTGGCGCACAACCTGTCCGGGCACCTTGTTGCTGAGAAGTGATGCCTCGGTGCCCGGACGATCCGAGTAGGGGAACACGTGGACGTGCGACAGCGGTGCCCCTGACAGGTAGTCGAGGCTCTCTCCAAAGTCCGCATCGGACTCGCCGGGGAAGCCAACGATCATGTCGGTGCCGATCGAGGCGTGCGGAAGCTTCTCCACGATCGTGACGACAAGGTCAGCGTAGAAGCCCTGGGTGTAGGGCCGGCGCATGGCGCGCAACATCCTGTCGCTGCCGTGCTGCAACGGAAGATGAAAGTGCGGCGCGAATCGCCCGCCGCTGAGCGCGACGAGGTCGACCAGCTCCGGCGTGCAATCCATCGGTTCCAACGAACTGATGCGGAACGTGACGTCCGCTTCAATGGCCGCCAGTGCATACAGCAGGTCGAACAGCGAGGACGGCACGTCGAGGTCACGGCCGTACGATCCGAGATGGACGCCTGTCAGCGCGATCTCCTTGAAGCCGGCCTGGGCGACTCGCGTTGCCTCATTCACGACGTGTGCGACCGGCAGACTGCGGCCACGGCCGCGGGTCGTCGGGATGATGCAGTAGGAGCAGGGTTGATCGCAGCCGGTCTGCACCCGCAGCGTGAACGCGGTCCGACCCGCCATACCCGGCTGGAGCAACTCGCCGCAAGGCCCTTCCCCGTCACCAAATCGTTCCGCGGTCGACGGTCCGAGGATCTCATCGAGGTCCAGCTTCAAGTCGTTGCGGACAACGCGGACGACACCCGGAAGGGAGGCGAGTTCGTCGGGGCTTCTCGTCGCATAACAGCCGGTGGCAACGATCCGCGCTGCCGGATTCTCCCGGGCGACCCGCCGGATCGCCTGGCGGGCCCCCTGGTCGGCGGTTGCGGTCACCGAACACGTATTCACCACGACGATGTCGGCCTCGCTCGACGCCGCCGGCTCTCCACCACGCCGCCTCAGATCCTCTTCGAGGCGAAGCGAGTCCGCCTGATTGACCCGGCAGCCGAATGTGAGGATGGAGAACTTCATAAACGTGCTACGTGCTACGCGCGGCCTCGAGCTTCGCGGCGGCGGCCTCGACCTTCTCGGCCAAGCGCTTCTTGTAAGCGACGAGTCGGTCGGCGATGTCGGGATCGCCGACGGCGAGGATCTGCGCGGCGAGAACGCCGGCATTGGTGGCCCCGGGCTTTCCAATCGACACGGTGGCGACCGGAACGCCGGGCGGCATCTGGACGGTCGAGAGCAACGCGTCGAGCCCCTTGAGCGCCGACGAATCGATCGGAACGCCGATCACCGGCATGGACGAGTGCGCGGCAACGACTCCCGCCAGGTGTGCGGCGGCGCCGGCGCCAACGATGAAGACCTTGACGCCACGTCCGGGCGCCTCGGCGACGAGCCGGGTCGCGCGTTCCGGAGAACGGTGGGCAGACGCAACGGTCATCTCCCACGGGATCTGGAACTCCGTGAGGATGTCGGCGGCGCCCTGCATGACGGGCGCGTCGGAATCAGAACCCATGAGAATGAGGACCGAGATGCTCTTCACGATGCCAGTGCCTTTCTTCCAATGTCGCGGCGGAACTGCATGCCGTCGAACGAGATCTTCGCGACCGCCGCGTAGGCGCGATCGATCGCAGTTTGATAATTGTCGCCGGTCGCGACGACGGTGAGCACGCGGCCGCCGGCCGTCAAGACCTGCTCGCTCCTGCCGAACGAGGCCGCTCGGGCGTCTGCCTTGCCGCACCCTGTCGTCACCGGCGCGATGGTGGTTCCCGAATGAAACACGAGTACGTCTTCAAGCCGTCCGGCGTCGTCGAGACCGGCGATCGGCAGCCCGGACGCGGCAGACGAAGGATACCCTCGTGACGCCAGCACGACGCCGACCCGAGGAGTGCCGCTGAATCGTGGCGCGCCGTCGAGCATTCCGTCCGCGGCAGCGGCGAGGTAGGGCGCGAGATCGTCGTCCAGCATCGGAATGACAACCTGCGCCTCAGGGTCACCGAACCGCACGTTGAACTCGATGACTCTCGGACCATCGGCCGTCATCATCAAGCCGGCATAAAGGAAACCG
>JACDDJ010000146.1 GCA_013817065.1 Acidobacteriota bacterium | reverse complement strand
ACATCATCTGCGCGGGCCAGGGTGGCGGACAGCGGCAGTGGGACGTTCTTGGAGATATCGAGGGCGCTCAGAGCCCGGGCTTCAGCGGCCCCCTGCCCACCATCCGGCAGGACGTCTGCGAGATCCGCTGATCGCCGCAACGAACCGGTACAGAGAGAGGGCCGGGCGTTGCACGCGCCCGGCCCTTTTGCTTTACGGCTAAGACTTTGATTGAGCGCTAAGAGTTGCTCAGAAGCGGAATCGGGCGCCGACGCCGAGCTGCAATCCACCGACAGTCAGATTCTCGGTGGCGCCTTCGATGTCGATCGATCCACGCGTGTAGCGCAACAGCGCGCCCACGCCGATCCGCGGCGTGACGAGGTAGGTCGCGTCCACGCCGAGGTGAAAGCCGACACCGCTCTCGCTGATTTCACCGCTGGCCTGGTCAATAACCGGACCAGGCTCGGTGACGGTGACGCTGGTCGGCACATCCTGCTTCATCGAGAAGAACGCCGGGCCGAAGGCGATCCCGACGTCGAACTTCGTCGTCAGCGGGACCATCCAGGTTCCCGTGATGTAGAAGACGTTTTCGCGGTGATTCAAGTCCGTCACGGTGGAGCCGACGGTCCGCAACTGATCGAAGACGAGCGGATCGGGCACGTTCGCGGTGACCGCCGCATCCGACGAGCCGCCGGTCGTGGAGAAGCCGGCGCCAATCGCCATGTTCCGCCAGACCTTGTAGCCGGCCGAGAAGTCGAGCAGCGCGCCGGTCGAGACGTCGGTAACGGAAGAGACAGTCCCGGTTTCATCGTAGATTTCGAAGGGCGAGGTGACAGAGAGTTCGTGCGAGCCGGCCTGGAAGCCGACGTTTACGTTGACGAAGCCCTTGTCGGTCCAGGTGACCTGCGCTCGCGCCGGCGTTGCCGCTGCGCAAAACGCCAGGCACAGCAATCCTGCGTTGATCATTTTCACGACGATTAATCTCCTAGTGCAGTTGTGCCGACAACGCGCTGGGAAGCGCCCGACGAAGTTCGCATCGTAACACGGTGCCTTTCCGTTGACGGCGATGCGTAGTATCATCGGGGCTCTAAACCGCTCTTCCCAGCGGGCCCCAAATAAGCCACTCGAGGTCTACCTGATGTTTCAAAAGAAGGCCGTTTGTTGCTCAGCGGCTGCCATGCTTGTACTGGCCGTCGCCTGCTCCGATGCACCGAAGTCCCCCGCCTCCCCGTCCAGTGCCTCGCCGGTGAGTGGAGAAGCGGCAGCGGACGGATCGACCTTGAAGGTGACCGCGCCGGCCGCTCAGTCGCCGGTCAACGGAGCGCAGCCACAGTCGTTGACGTTTGTCGCAGGAGCGTCGGGAGCGCAGTTCCCCAGCGGGTCCTCACTGCCGCCCCTGTCCTACCAGGTCGAAGTCAAGAACACGGGCGGTACGACGGTCTGCACTGGAACAGGATCGGCGTCAGGCAGCACCGTGACGATCTCCCCCTCCTGTGCTCTCGCGTTCGATGCCAACCACACGTGGAGGATGCGCGCAGTGCTCGGCTCGGCGGTCGGGCCATGGTCAACGGCGGCGACATTCAAGTCGCCGATCGGCGGTTTCTTCCGCGGCAACGAGGTCTACGACCCGCTGTACAACGGAACGACGGTCGGTCAGGCGGTCGACGCCGAGTTCGTGCCGAATGTCGGCCTGCGACTCAACTCGCACACCAGCCGCGTGACCTACGCACTGCCAACGAATCTCCAGCAAGGCGAGTTCTCGGTCATGGTGACGGGCGTCGACGAGGGAAACCCCGGCGACAAGACCAAGATATTCACCATGCAGGAAGGTACTGGTGACATCACCGACGACGATTACCGGATGACGGTGGAAAAGCGGGGCCGCCAGTATGAGGTACCCGGCGCTGTGACGTGGCGCATCATCATGGGCGATGCCGACGAGCACAACGGCCGCATCTTCGATGGCGCCCGTATCGGCGTGTCCTTCAGCGACGAGCGGTGGTACTTCTGGAAGTTCACCTGGGGCACGGGCCGCGCAGCACTGGAAGTCCGGGAGGATGGCCCTCGCGGCCGTGTGATCTATGACACCAGCCGGGGCACCGGCGGGTTCGCCTATCGCCCGGTGCCGCATTTCGTCTACCTGGGTTCGCCGGTCGGTCGCGGCGGTCCGCAGGATGCGAGCATTCCCGGGGCGATCTACAAGAACGTGTGGCTCTCGAACAGCCCGCGTCCCAACTTCCCCGGCGAGTAATCCAGGTTGGTTCGACAGAAGGTAAAGGAGACAAACCCTTTGCCTTCTGTCTTTAGGTTTGTCCCGATCGGCCGCGGCGGCGATCAGGACGGCTGTCTGACAGGCGATCAGGACGGCTGTCTGACACCTGATTTGAAAGGTCAATACATGCGCTCGTTTGTCGCGGCCTTCACTCTCTCCGCACTCTGCGCCGCTCCAGCGGCCGCCCAGGACGCCCGGGTATTCGTGAACGGCAACATCGGATCTGGCTCGCACACGCAGAATCTCGCGCAGTCCGCCGAGTTCACCGCCTACGATGAGACGGGAAGTTGGGAAGCGCAGCACGAGATTAAGCAAGGACGCTTCTTCGACGTGGGCGGCGGGTTTCGCGTGATGCGCAATTTCTCGGTGGGCGCTTCCTACACCGTAGATGCAAAAGACACGCGGGATGTCACCGTCACCGCGCGCGTGCCGAGTCCCCTCTTCACCGATACGCTGAGAACAGCCAGCGGTCTGGCCACAGGCCTGGAACACAGCGAGAAGGCTCTTCACCTTCAGGCTTTGTGGCATTTGCCGGTCACCGTGCAGTTCGAGGTCACACTGTTCGGTGGGCCGACCCTCTTCATGGTCGAAGACTCGCTTGTCGAGTCTGTAACGAGCTCCGAAGTCGGAGGCGACTTTTCGGCTGTGAACCTTCAGAGTGTCGCTACCATCGGCCGGGACAATAACACCACAGGCTTCAACGTCGGCCTCGATACGCGCTATATGTTCGTGCAGAACATAGGACTCGGCGCGATGTTGCGATACAGCAAGGGCAGCGTCGACCTGGCGCCGCCACCCAATACCGCCTCGGAAAATCTCAAGGTTGATGTCGGGGGATTGGAGATCGCGGCGGGTCTCCGGTTCCGTTTCTAGACAGCCACTAACTACACGGGAACGCCAAACGATGAAATACACAAACCTCTCTGGATTCGCGCTTGCCACACTCGCTGCCACCACTCTCGCCTGCAGTCAGGCTGGCGTCCCACCGACCTCGCCAGCGGCCGCGAATCCGGTCGGCAGCTTCGTCGGACCAGACGGCAGCACGCTGAAGATCGCTGCGCCCATCGCCGTCTCGCCGGCAGACGGCATCGAGCTCGACGATGACGATCCGGATCTCGTTATCACGAACGTGGATGGAAAGTTCGTGCAGAACTTGCCGCTGCAGTACGTCTTCGAAGTGCACCGTGGATCAGAACTGGTCTACCGGTCTGCTCCGGTCTCGCCGGGTGGCAACGGCCAGACGTCCCATGAGACAGCTGTCGTGCTCAACTTCGATGAGAGTTATACCTGGCGTGCCTATGGGGTGTATCAGGGTCAGCGCGGCCCGATGTCCAGCGCCTCCTCCTTCCGCACCATCAACCGTTTCGGTGTGTCCTGCGCCCACATGGGCACAGAGCCAGGTATCGTCGAGTGCCGGCGTGCACAATACGGGACAATTCCGCATGATGGACTCCCCGACTTCCTGCGCAAGGTGGCATACGACCTGAACAGAGCGGGCATGGAACACAGGCCGTATGGCCTCCTGATCAAGACGACCGGCAACAATTGCCACGGCTATTCGTGCGACATTATCTGCGCCGGTCAAGGCGGCGGTCAGCGCCAGTGGGACATCTTAATAGATGAGGATTCGGCCCAGATACCCGTGTGGAACAGGGTGGGAAACGCAGTGTCGCGAGCGTGCGAGGTCGTCCAGTAGACTTCTCATACGCGGCGGTTACGTTGACCTGCCTCGCAGGGGCTAGTACGATGGGGGGCGGACTGCTTCCGCTGCCCCATGTCCATTAGCACATTCCGACTGCATTATCTCGCCAAGGCGGCGACGGGCGTCCCCCGCGACCTCGTCAATACCTTCATCAACTCGAAGCTGCACCCCATTCGCCCGACGGTGTTGATCTACAACTGCACCTGGGTGTGTGACGCCAAGTGCACGATGTGCAACAACTGGAAATGGGGCGATCGCAAGTCGGACATGACGCTCGATCAACTCGAGCCCGTCCTCAACTCACCGTTCTGGGGCGCTGTCGAAAACCTGAACATTTCTGGCGGGGAGCCGACGACGCGGCTTGATCTGCCGGAGATGGTGGAGATGTTCCAGAAGCATCTGCCTCGCCTGAGGAAGGTCGGCATCAACACCACCGGACTGACGCCGGCACGCGCCATCCCGATGCTCACGCGCATCGTCGAGTTCTGCGCTGCCAAGGGTGTCCTCATCAGCATCCGCGTCTCGCTGGACGGTATCGGCGACGTTCACGACCAGGTCCGCACCGTCAAGAACGGCTTCAACAAGGCCTCGAAGACCATCGAAGCCATGCAGTCGCTCGCGAAGACGCATCCGAACTTCTCGTTCGGTATCGCGTCGACGATCTTCGCCAAGAACATGCCGGACGCCGAGAACATCCTCGCGTGGGCGCGCACCAAGGACCTGGATGTCGTGTTCAACATGCTTCGGTTCACCGACGCGATGCTTCACAACAAGGAGCTCCAGGAGTCGATCGGCTTCCATGAGCCCGAAGAAGCATTCATGCGGAAGTTCTTCCTCGACCGGGTGCAGGAAGAATCAGTGCTCAGCGGCCAGGCCTACATGTACCTGCACTACGCAGACATGATCGCCAACGGCTACCACCGGACGATGCCGTGCCCGTTCAAGGACCAGGGGCTGCTCCTCAATCCGAACGGCGATCTGCACTACTGCGAGAACTCGGAGAAACTCGGCAACGTCCTGGACGACTCGGCCGAGTCGCTCTACTTCAAAGCTGAGAACCTCAAACATCGCGAATCGATCAAGAACGAGACCTGCCCCACGTGCCTGAGCCCGTGCCAGGTCAACGTGAGCGCGATGAAGCAGTTCATCCCGTACGCCAAGTTCCTGAAGCGTGCGTACTCCGTCAAGCGCGCGCCGGAACGCCATCTCGAAACGCTGCCGGCCGTCGAACCGACCCGATGAACAAGGGAGGCCTGTCGCGCCTCCTGCGCATCCTCGTCGCGGTCGTCCTCACCGCCTACGTCATCTGGAGAGCCGATCCTGCGCTGGTGATGCGGCAGGCGGCCGGGCTCGACTGGCGCTGGGCTACCGCCGCGATCGTGCTGGTACTCGTCGACCGCGGCCTCATGGCGTTCCGCTGGATGGTCCTCCTGTGCGCGCTCACGCCCGGCTCGCGGCCTCCCTTCGCTGAGATCCTGAGAATCTTCTTCGTCAGTACCTTCGTGGGATCGTTCCTGCCGAGCGTCGCCGGGGACGTCTACCGCGCATACAGCCTCTCCCGACTGAAAGTCGATGGCGTGCAGTCGGCTGCCTCGGTGGTGATGGACCGCGCGCTTGGAATCCTTTCCATGGTCGTCGTCGCCATCGTGGCGCTCGCCTTTGCACGGGAGATGATGATGGTGCCGGGCGTCGGCGCAACCGTTGGCGTCTCTGCACTCGGCTGTGCGGTGGGCGCGGCGGCGCTCTACAGCACGCGGGCGGCCGCGGCTGCACACAGGCTGACGTCCTGGCTGCCTGGTAAGAAGCTGCGTTACCTCTCCGCTAGCCTGATTGACGCGGTGCGCAGGTACACGCACCACCACCGTGAGCTCACCACTGTCTTAGTGTCGTCCATCGCGGTCCAGGGCCTGCGCGTACTCCAGGCGTTCTGTCTCGGCATGGCGCTCGGCATCTCTGCGCCGCTGTGGGTGTACTTCGTGTTCATCCCGTTGATCATCATCGTGATGCAGGTGCCAATCACGATCAGCGGCCTTGGCGTGAGCCAGTGGATGTTCGAGCTGCTGTTCACCCGGGTCGGCGTCACATCTGAGGCGGCCGTCGCGCTCTCAATCCTGTTCGTTGCGCTTGCCTTCATCGGCAACCTCCCGGGTGCTGTGCTCTACGCGAGCGGGAGGGGCGAGGCGCGATGAGCACGCGTAGCGCCGCAGGGCTGCTGGTCCTGACACTGGCAGCCGGCCTCTGGGTGTCGGCGGGCATCGGTGGGCTGATCTACACGTTACTGTTTGTGGCCGCGGTCGCGCCCGGCGTCCCGCTGGGGATCGCGATCCTGGGGCGCCACCATCCGGGCGCGTGGATTGTCGGCGCGCTCCTCGGCTACGGGCTGACGCAGCTGATGCTCTGGGCGGTTATCGCTGCGGGCGTCGCCTCCCCCGCTGCCTTCGTTCTCGGGTGGCTGACACTGTGTGTTGTGACGACGGGGATCTCCCGGCTTGGACCTGCGGGCCCGGCTATCACCACGGCGGCGTGGTCTTCGCGAGATGTCCGCGCGTTGCTACTGGTGCTGCTCTTTGTGCCGGTGCTCATCGGCCTCCCCTACCGCAACCTCGGGCGGGCGGACGTGGAGGGGAACCGCTACTACCGGGCTTACTTCACTGCTGATTTTCTGTGGCACAGCGCCCTCGCCGGCGAGCTCGCAAAGTTTTCACTGCCACCGCGCAACCCCTATCTCGCCCCGCGAAGCATGAACTACTACTGGACCTATTTTCTGCTGCCGTCCACCGTAGCGGAGACAGCGCCCGCCGCCTTGCCCCAGTTGCGGGACGCGCAGGCGGATCTCAAGGCGAATGCTCTCCTCGTTGGCGTCCTGATGATCGGCATCCTCTTCATCCTGGTGCGGAGTGGCGTGTCGAACCCCGCACCGGCGGCAATCGCGGTGATCCTTGCGCTGCTGGCCGCCAGCGCCGAAGGGCTCTACGCCACGATCGATCTCTGGTCCCGTGGACGCCCCCTGGCGGCGCTGCTTGACACGAATGTCGACGCCATCACCGCGTGGTCGTTCGGCGGGCTGCGCGTCGACAACATGCCGAGGTCCCTCTGGTACACGCCCCAGCACACCACGTCCATCGCGCTGGGGCTCTCAGCGCTCACCCTGGCGGTGCTTGGCGGCGCCGCAGCTCCGCTTCGTGCGGCGCTGGTGGCGGGCCTCGGGCTTGGTCTGGCGACGACGATGAACCCGCTGATCGGTGGAGTGTGCGCGCTGCTCTACGGCATCTGCATCGCGGTCGATGCGGTCAGCCGTCCACGCTGGATCTCGGCGTGGCTCCGCCACGCTTCCGCGGCAGTGTTCGTCCTACTCGCCGTCGCGTGGGCCTCAGCCAGCCGCGTGGTTGACGGCGCCGGTTCGGCGCTCGACATCGGGTTCTCCGGCTTCTCGCGTCAGAGCCCGGTCGTCACGCTCTTGCTGTCGCTTGGGCCGGTGCTGGTGCCGGCGCTGTTCGGCTTTTTCGCGGTGCGAACGGACGTCGCCAGGCGGGCCACCGTGCTGGCCGGTTCGGGAATCGTGCTCGGACTCTTTCTGCTTTATTTCGTACGCGTCTCTGAAGCCTCCTGGGTCGGCTTCCGCGCCGGACAGATCCTGCTCGTCACGATCCCGATCCTGCTCGCGCGAACGCTGGACTGGCTGCCCCGGCCGTCCCGATCGGCACTCGCCGCTCTCATTCTGCTGATCGGGCTTCCGACCACACTCATCGACACCTGGAATGCGCAGGACATCGGGAACCGGCGCCCCGGCCCCGGCTTCCGCTGGACGCTCTGGACAACACCGGATCAGCAGCAGGCCTTCGAGTGGATCAAGGTGCACACGCCAGCGAAAGCCATCGTGCAGATGGAACCGATGGTGCGTGGACGGGAGCACTGGACGCTTATCCCCTCGTTCGCGGCTCGACGGATGGCCGCGGGGCTGCCGATCTCGCTGCTCCCGCTTCCCGATTACCCGGAGCGATCAGCACAGGTGAAGCGCCTCTTCGAGACGGCCGATCCCGGCGAAGCGTCCGCGCTGGCGCTGCAGCTGCGGATCGACTACCTGTATGTCGATCAGGACGACGTCGCTGCCTATCCTGAGGGGACGGCGAAATTCGACGCGAGTCCGCGCTACTTCGAACCGGTATTCCGCAACCGCACGGTCCGCGTCTATCGCGTCGTCTGATCGTCAGCCGTTTCGAAACCGATAGAACGTCCGCACGCCCGTCACCCAGTCCCGCCATCCGATCTTCTTCCCCTCGGCGCGGCTCCGCGGGTAGTAGCGCACCGGAACTTCAACGATCCGCTTCCCCAGCGCGAGCACCTTAGCGGTAATCTCGTGATCGAGCTCGAAGCCACTCGCGGTCAACGTCAGCGACATCAGCAACTCGCGCGGGAACAATTTGAGCGCGGTGACCGTGTCCGTGAGGTACCTGCCGGTGCACGCGAGCGCCGCCAGGCTCAGGCTGCGCCCGCCGAGATACGCCGGCAAGGACTGGTTGGGATGCCGCCCCCGGTTCATATATCGGCTGCCATAGATAACGTCCGCACGGCCACTCAGAAGGGCTTCAACCATCGGGACGTAATCGCGTGGATCGTATTCGAGATCCGCGTCCTGGATGATCAGGAACTCCCCCGTCGCCCTCTCCATTCCGGCCCGCACCGCCCCGCCCTTCCCGCCGTTGCGGGCGAGGCGATGCAGGTCGGCTCCTGGAAATCGGCGGACGACGTCCGATGTTCCGTCCGACGAATGATCGTCGACAACAATGACCTGCTTATCGATGCCGAGGGGCGACAGATCGACCGCCTGGATCTGCTCGAGCAGCGTGCCGATGTAGCGTTCTTCGTTGTAGGCGGGAATGACGATCGAAAGAGTCTTAAGCATCGGCAACCGATCGCTGCGCAAGATGGCGCTCGACGTGCGCAAGTTCTTCGGGCGTATTGACCCCGATGGTCTCTTCGACGCTCGTGCACGGGATCGTGATCACAGGCTCGCGGGCTGCAAGCCACGCGACAAAGGGCAGAAAATTGCGCTCTCCGGTGCCGACGCCCACTTGAC
>JACDDJ010000145.1 GCA_013817065.1 Acidobacteriota bacterium | reverse complement strand
AAATGGATCACTTCCTCGCGAAGCTCGTCGAGCTCGCCCTGGAGCGACGAAGCCGTGCTTGTATCGGAGCTGCGAAGGCGCGACAGGTCCGAACTTGCCTGATACACCTCATCCTGCAGCCTCTGGATGTCATCGGACGTCACCGACGTCTGAGCCTGCACGGCTGCCGGCGCGGCAAGCGCGATGGTCATAGCGAGTGCTGCCACAAACGATTGAGTAATTCTTTCGATTTTCATCATCCCTCTCTCGAACCGGCTGATGCCGGCTCCTACTCCCGGGTCAGTGCAAGAGACGCGCCCGGCGAGCTCATCCAGTCCTCCCTGTACCCATGGGGATGGGCTGAACCACGCAGGATCCGGCGTGCTGGTAAAATCCAGGGGATCAATGGCTCTTCTGAAGGTTCACAAGACGGTCGGCGTGCGCGTCGGGGGCATCCAGGTCGGCGGTGGAGCCCCGGTCGTGGTGCAGTCCATGACCATGACCGATACAGCCGATCCGGTGTCGACCGCGCAGCAGTGCATCGAGCTGGCGCAGGCCGGATCCGAGATGGTCCGCGTGACCGTGAACCTGCCCGAGGCTGCCGCTGCCGTCCCTGAGATCAAGAAGCGGATGCTCGACGCCGGCGTCACGGCGCCGCTCATCGGCGACTTTCATTACAACGGCCATCTGCTGCTGACCCGCCACCCCGACTGCGCCGCAGCGCTCGATAAATACCGGATCAACCCGGGGAACGTCGGGACAGGCAAGCGGCGTGACGAGCAGTTCTCAACCATCTGCAAGGTCGCGGTTGATCATGGCAAGCCGGTGCGAATCGGCGTCAACGGCGGCTCCTTGAACCAGGAGCTGGTGCTGACCAAGATGCAGGAGAACACCGACCGCTCGCTGGGTAGAACATCCGAAGAGGTCATCAACGAGTGCATGGTGCTGTCGGCCCTCCAGTCGACCGAGCTGGCGATCGAGTCCGGTCTGCGGCGCGACCAGATCATCATTTCGTGCAAAACATCCCGTCCACGCGATCTGATCTCGGTCTATCGCGAGCTGTCGCGCAAAACCGATCAGCCATTGCATCTAGGTCTCACGGAGGCGGGGATGGGCACCAAGGGCCTGGTGTGGTCCGCGGCAGCAATGGGCGTCCTGCTCAATGATGGGATCGGCGACACGATTCGCGTGTCACTGACCCCCAAGCCAGGCGGCGATCGACGTGAAGAGGTGTATGCGGCGTGCGAACTGCTGCAGTCGCTCGGAATTCGTTCGTTCTCGCCGAGCGTGACCGCCTGCCCCGGGTGCGGCCGAACGACGAGCAGTACGTTCCAGGAGCTGGCCGAGCGGACGCAGGATTACATCCGCGAGCGGATGCCCGAGTGGAAGAAGCGATATGAAGGGGTCGAGACCATGACGCTCGCTGTGATGGGGTGCGTGGTCAATGGGCCGGGCGAGTCCAAGGCGGCGAACATCGGGATCAGCCTGCCGGGCACCGGCGAGGCGCCCAACTGCCCGGTGTTCATCGACGGCGAGCATCGCACGACCCTGAAGGGTTCGTACGAAGAACTCGCCGTCGCATTCCGCGACCTCGTCGACACTTACGTCGACACCAAGTACCCCGCTCGCACTGCCTAGCTCGCCAGACCTAGTCGATCCCGCTCACCAGCTCAGCGCCGTCCTTATACTGGCGCTTGCGCAGCGCGCCGCCGTCCTCGTCGGACACCGGGACTCCATTCGCTGTTGAGCCTTTCCCGCCGTCGCGGTCGCTTTCCTCGCGGCCACCAGCACCCACCGCATCGGGCGGAGCATCACTCTGCACCTGTGCCTGGTTGTCGTCCGCGTCGTTCCTCGGATTCCCTACAGCGGCCGCCAGCTTGTCGCCGTGTGGACGTGATGGTTCTTTTTCTTCAGGCATGTATCCTCCGCGGTGGAAGACAGCAATCGCGATGCCTGCTACGTGCGGACCAGTGCGCCCTCGAACTGGTGGATCCGACGCGTCCACACTATCGAAAGGGCGATCCCGCAGACGATGAGCCCGAGAGACAAACCCCACCACAGGCCGATCACATCAAACCCAAGCGAGAAGCAGAGCCAGTAGCCGAGCGGCAGGCCGATGAACCAATGGGCCGCCAGGTGCCACAGCATCGGCGTTCGAGTGTCGCCGAGGCCGCGCAGGATCCCGGTCGCGACGCCCTGCAAACCATCGAAGAGCTGAAATATGGCGGCAACGAACAGCAACGTGACCCCGACATCCAGGACGCGGACGTCGTCGCTGAACGCGAGCAGGAGAAGGCGCGGCATCGCCAGAAACGCGAGCGCCGCGACAGACATGAACAGCGTCGCGAAAAGCAGGGCCGTCCACCCGGCGCGTGATGCTCCGTGCGGATCGCGGCGGCCGACGGCGTGACCGACGCGCACGGCTCCTGCGGATGCAATGCCGAGCGGGACCATGAATGTCAACGCGGCGTAGTTGATCGCGATCTGGTGGGCCGCGAGTGACGCGGGCGCCAGCCGTCCGGCGAGTGCGGTGGCGGCAGCAAACGCGCCGACTTCGAGCGTGAGTTGAGTCGCTGCCGGAAGACCGAGGCCAAGCAGCTGGCGCAGCCATGACAGTTCGATGGTCATCACGCCGAACACGCCTCCGGCCCGCCCCGGTGCGCGGCGCCGCGTCTCACGCTCGCGATAGAGGATGGTGGCCAGCAACGCGGCCATCATCGCGACTCTCGAAAGTACCGTCGCCCATGCGGCTCCCGAGACGCCCATTGCCGGCGCGCCAAGGTGCCCGAAAATGAGCACCCAGTTCACGAACACGTTGACCAGGTTGGCGCCGAACAGCGCGAGCATCACGGGACGGACGACGCCCATACCCTGGAGGTAACGCCTGAAAGCGGCGTAGAGAAGGAGCGGCGGAACACTCCACGTCACGATCTCGACGTACGGCCGCGTCAGCGTCAGCACGCCCGGGTCAAGGCGCCAGGCTCCGAGTCCGTCCGAGATCCAAAACAGCAAGGCCATGATCGGCAGACTCAGTCCGAGCGCCAGCACGACGCCGTGCAGGAGCCAACGGTGGCAGGCGTCGATGTCGTCGGCCCCGAAGGCCTGCGAAACCAGTGTGTCGAGGCCGAGCAGCAGACCCATGGCAAAGATCGAGACCCCCATGAAGACAGATGTGCCAAGTCCAACTGCCCCAATCGCTTCAGGGCCCAGTCGTCCAACCATCAAGGTATCCACCATGCCCATCGTCATCCAGCCCATTTCGGCAAGGACGACAGGCAGCGCGAGCGTGAACATCGGGCGGAACTCGTCGCGGAGGTCGTGAAAGGACGGCAGCATCAGCCTTTGAATTGTATCGGCCCCCCTCCGTCCGGGGACTCCGTGGTTCTAGTCCGTGGAATCCGCGACTTGGGATCCGTGGATTCCGTGTGTATGCTCGGTATATGTTCCAGTTGATGCTAGTGCTGCTTGCGTTGGGCGCGGGGTTACAGGAGACGCGTGCGCCCGAAGCGACGTCGCTCCTCGGGAAGCCGCTGTTTACGCCATCGATTTCGCCCGAGCGCACCGCCGCCCTCGAGAAGGATCTCGCGGCCGCAGAGGCGGTGCTCGACAAGGAACCCGGCAGTGCCGATGCGACCATCTGGGTGGGGCGGCGGATGGCCTACCTTGGACGCTATCGCGATGCGATCGGTGTATTCACGACCGGCGTCTCGAAGCACCCGTCGGACCCGAGGATGCTTCGGCATCGCGGACACCGCTACATCACGACGCGACAGTTCGACAAGGCGATCGTGGACCTCACGAAGGCAGCGGCACTCGTAAAGGGACGGTCCGACGAAGTCGAACCCGACGGTCAGCCAAACGCGAAGAACACACCGACGAGTACGCTGAAGACGAACATCTACTATCACCTCGGGCTCGCGCACTACCTTGCCGGCGACTTCGCGAAAGCCGCGGATGCATATCGTTTGTGCATGGAGCATTCGAAGAACGCGGACATGCAGGTCGCCACCGCACACTGGCAATACATGACGCTGCGCCGGCTCGGACGTGAAGCGGAGGCGGCAGCCGTTCTGGCGCCGGTCACGCAAGACATGGCGATCATCGAGAACGCGTCCTACCACCGACTCCTGATGATGTACAAAGGCGCGACAGACGCCGCTACACTCCTCGCCGCATCACGGGCCGAAGGGCTTGACGCCGTCACGATCGGCTATGGCGTCGCCAACTGGCACCTCTATAACGGACGCAAGGAAGAGGCGCGTACGATCCTGACGGAGATCACCGACGAGTATCGCGCCACGCAGTGGGCCGGATTCGGCTACGTCGCGGCGGAAGCCGACCTGGCGCGGCTTCGCTGAAACGTGACGATCAATCACTTTCGACCACACCCGTGGCACGGACTCGATGCCGGGCAGAACCCGCCCGAGTCGCTCAACGCCTATATCGAGATCACGCCGTTCGACACGATGAAGTACGAGGTCGACAAGGTCTCAGGGTACCTGCGCGTCGATCGGCCGCAGCGCTCGTCGGCGCAGCACCCGGCCCTGTACGGCTTCATTCCGCGGACGTATTGTGGTGAACGCGTGTGCGCGCTCGCGCCGGTTGCCAAGCGTGGCGACGGCGACCCGCTCGATATCTGCGTGCTCAGCGAACGCTCCATCGCCCGCAACGAGATCATCGTCCCCTGCCGCGTGATCGGCGGACTGCAGATGATCGACCGCGGCGAGGCCGACGACAAGCTGATCGGTGTGCTGGATGGCGACTACATGTGGGGTGACGCACGGGACATCACCGATGTCCCGTCAGTGCTGGTCGAGCGACTGCAGCACTATTTCCTGACCTACAAGCTCGTGCCCGGACAGCGTGCGCAGGCCAAGATCACGTCGATCTATGGCCGCAACCATGCCTTCAAGGTGGTGCGCGCCGCAATCGCTGATTACGAGGAGAAGTTCGCCTGACCGGCTCGTTCAACACTGTCAAAAGGCCTCACCGCCAGGCGCGCCAAGGGCGCAAAGAATTCCAAGCGAGTGAATCTTTGCGGTTCGCGGCCTCGTCCTGTTCAACGCCGCGGACGCTGCCGCTGATTCCAGTATTCGACGATGCGCCGCAGCTCTTTGAGGGCAGTGTCGGGGCTGTGATCGACCTGGAGGCGGAGCACGACGTCGTTGTTCAGCCACACGCCGCCGTCCTTCTTGACGATGATCATCGCGGCCGACTGCATGCCGCGCGTGTCACCGCCACCGGCCTGGCCGGCGTCGAGCGCCGCCATCAGGCGCATCGAGAGGTGGCCTTCAGTCTGTTCGAACGCTTCCACCATGCCGTGGACGACTGCCTCACCGGCGAGGATGTTCCCTTGCGCGGTGCAGAACTTACCGGTCTTATGACCGGCCCACGCCGAGGCGCCGGTGCCGGTGTGGACGGCGTAGGTGCCTTTCGCGTCCATCACCGCGAACTGTCTGCCTGCCTTCGGCCATGCCTGGCCGCGATACCCCGGATCCGGATCGCTGTCGAGGATCGCCTTGATGGTTGCATCAGGTGTTATCCCGGCGCGTAGCAGTGCCAGCCCCTTGGGTCCGTAGCTGACGTCAACGATTGCCTGGGTGGTGACGATGCCGGTATTCGCTTCGGCCCAGAGGACACCATTGCCGACCGAGAAGACGCGGGACTGGACGGCGCCGCCGAGCTCACCGGTGGCGGGATCGTAACCGAGGATCGAGAACGTGCCGACCGGATCCGGCAGCGGCTGCTGCGCCGCTGGCGACACTGCGAGTGCGGCCAGCAGCAGAAGCGCAACGACAACAGACGCTAGTTGTTTCGCCACACCATCAGCCTCTGAATCCACTCGACGCGGGCGAGGTCGTTGTAGATGACCGTGACCATCAGCGTCAGCAGAAGGACGAAGCCGACGAGCAGCATCTTCTCCTTCACCTTCAAGGAGAAGTCACGCCGCGAGACACCTTCGAGCGCGAGGATCGCGATGTGACCGCCGTCCAGCACGGGGATCGGCATCAGGTTCACGAGGCCGAGGTTCAGGCTGATCATCGCCATGAAGGTGAAGAGCTGCAGCCAGCCGGCCTGCGCCGCGCCGCCGGACATCTCCGCGATACCGACGGGGCCCACGAGCTGATTCATCGGGGTGTCGCGAGTGAAGAGCCCCTTCAGCGTCTTGAGGATCATCTTCGACCACTCCCAGTTCTGCGCCGCGCTCAGCTTGACCGCGCCCCAGGGTGAGGGCTCGGCCCGGCGCAACTCGACGCCGTCGATCCGGGCGCCGATGCGGACGGCGCCGTCCACTTCTTTGGGGTTCACCGTGAGCTGCTGAACGGCCCCGTCACGGCGGATCTCGATCGGCAGCGGCTTGTCGCGGCTTGCCTTGATCAGCTCGATGAACCGGTCGTACTTCACATTGCGCTCGCCTCCGGCGGCGAGAATGACGTCGCCGGCGCGCAGACCGCCCGCCTCCGCCGCCTCGCCAGGGTTCACCGAGTTGACCTGCGGATTCATGATCGGCCCGACGCCGATGTCGCCGATGTCGTACTTGCCCTGGCCCACGGGCGTGAGTCGCTCCTGGCGTCGAGCGCCATCACGGTCGATGTCCAGCGAGATCTCGCGTCCAGCCTTGGTGGACACAAGCATCAGAACGTCTTCCCAGTCCTCCACGGATTCGCCGTTGACCGCCCTGATGTGATCACCGAGCTGCAGCCCCGCCTTCTGGGCAGCGGAACCGTCGACGATGACGCCGATCACCGGAGCATGTTTGTCGTAGGCCGGAACAGGGGCGCCCTGATACAGGACTCCCGCCATCACCACCAGTGCCAGCACCACGTTCATCACCGGACCCATGATGAGCACCTGGAACCGCTGCCACTTGGTTTTCGAGAGGAACTCGTCGGCCGCGCCGGTGCGACTGTCTTCGGGGTTCTCGCCCGCCATCTTGACGTATCCGCCAAGCGGGATGGCGCTGATGCAGTACTCGGTATCGCCGCGCGTGAACTTCAGGATCTTGGGACCAAAACCCAGCGAGAAGGTCAATACACGGACGCCGATGCGGCGCGCCATCACGAAGTGCCCGAGCTCGTGCACGAAGATCAGTACGCCGAGCACGAAGACGAAGGATAAAAGTGTCTGCAAGAGGACTCTTCCAGTAGTGAACCGTGTGACCTGAGGTCGGCCCGAGGATCAGATCCCTAAGACTTTGATTGTATCGCAGGGGTCTGCGCAGCCACGTAGGCTCGAGCCCAGCTGTCGATCGCGCGCACGTCCTCGAGGTTTTGGACGGATCTGCTGCCAAGTCGTTCGTATTCGTCCATGCCTGACCTGATCAGGTGGCCGATGGTGGGAAAACCGATCTGCCCGTTCAGAAAGGCCGACACTGCAACTTCGTTGGCGGCGTTGAGCACGATCGGCAGGCCTGGGTCTCCTTCGAGCGCGCGGAACGCGAGGCCGAGGCAGGGAAAGCACGCGGTGTCAGGCTGCTCGAAATCGAGCCGGCCGGCGCGCACCAGGTCCAATGGCGGCAGCGGCGCCGTCCAGCGCTTCGGGTAGGAGAACGCGTACTGGATCGGCAGCTGCATGTCGGTGACACCGAGCTGCGCGATGATCGAGCCGTCCGTCAGTTCCACCATCGAGTGGACCACCGATTGCGGATGCACCACGACATCGATCTGCTTTGGGCCGACATCGAAGAGCCAGCGCGCTTCGATCACCTCCAGGCCCTTGTTCATCAGGGTTGCTGAATCGATAGTGATCTTCTGACCCATGCGCCAGGTCGGGTGGCGGAGCGCATCTTGCGGAGTCACCGACTCGAGCTGCGCCGCCGAAACGCCGCGGAATGGGCCGCCTGACGCCGTCAGGATCAGCCGTTTGATCTCAGCTGCGTCGCGGCCGTGCAGGCACTGGTGAATGGCGTTGTGCTCACTGTCGACCGGCAACACGAGCACGCCACGCTCCCGCGCGGCCTTCATCACGAGCGCCCCTGCCATTACGAGGATTTCCTTGTTAGCGATTGCGATCGTCTTGCCGGCAGCGATCGCGGCCAGCACCGCGTCGAGGGCCGCTGTGCCCGACGATGCAAACAGCACAACGTCGGCGTCGGGATGGGTTGCGATCGCGATGAGGCCTTCAGCGCCGGACGCGCTTTCGACGTCCGGACCGCCACGCGCGCGGACCGCTGCCTTGACCTCCGCAAGGGCGGCCGCTGACGCCATCGCGATCCGCTCCGGTCTGACCTCGATTATCTGCTCCGCGAAGCGCGCCGTGTTCTCCCCGGCCGCCATGGCGACGACCTTCACGCGGCCTGGATGGGCGGCAACAACCGCCAGGGCGCTCTGCCCGATTGAACCCGTGGCGCCGAGGATCGCGACCCTTCTCATGCCGAATGGAGATATCTGATGAAGGCGTAATAGAGCGGCGCGGCGAAGAGCCAGCTGTCGATGCGATCGAGCACTCCGCCATGGCCCGGAATGATGTTGGACGAATCCTTGACGCCGGCGCTGCGCTTGA
Organism: Acidobacteriota bacterium; assembly: GCA_013817065.1. GTDB lineage: Bacteria > Acidobacteriota > Vicinamibacteria > Vicinamibacterales > 2-12-FULL-66-21 > JACDCA01. The sequence continues at coordinate 565 of JACDDJ010000145.1, read as the reverse complement.
GCAACGACTCGAACAGGTCACCGACGATGCCGAGGGTAGCGATGCAGGCGCTGACCAGGATCAGCAGGAGGAGCGGCGCCTCCGGGAGCACCCACCGGCCACCCAGTGTCATCGCCAGGGTTCCGAAGAGCAATCCTCCAATCGCACCTTCGAGCGTCTTGTTCGGACTGATCGACGGCGCCAGCGGACGGCGGCCGAACGTTCGGCCGCAGTAGTACTGGGCCGAATCGCTGATCACGATCGTGAGCACCAGCAGCAGGACGGCCTCGCGTCCGGCAAACGCCCGCACCGCCGCGATCGCACCAAGCGGCAGACCGATGTAAGCGATCGGGAAGATCGAGGCGGCGATGTCGCGGAGGACCGCCGCGCCAGGAGACCCACTGGCCACCGCCAGTGCGCCGACGACGATCACCGCACTCATCAGGATCGTTTCGGTCGCCAGGTAGCCGCCGCCCACGGAGATGCAGGCCGCCGCGACCGCGGCCGCGATGATCAGGCGCGGCACGCGTGCGCCAAGTGCCGAGACGATCGCGGCATATTCCGAGAACGCAAGGATTGCTGCGAC
>JACDDJ010000747.1 GCA_013817065.1 Acidobacteriota bacterium | reverse complement strand
GCCGCATTCCCCGTGGGCCGCCACCGGCACATCGTCTATCGCATCGGGCTCGGACGCGAGGCGGCGAACCAGCGAACAAACCGGGTCGATGGCCGCGCGGTCGGAGGTGACCATAACGTCCGTTCTCAGACCCGAGCGCCGCCCCACGCACACGGCCCCAGCGCTCATTCGCCTCCAGTGACTGGCGCTGCCCCTCCGGTACGTGCACGCAGGCGGCCGGCCAGCCAGATGACCGCCCCGACCATGGTAAGCCCGAGCAGCACGCGCACGCCGGTTACCAGGGTCGCGGCATCCAGCGCCGGCACCGGGAACTCCCGCAGCGCTGTCCATCGGTCCGCCATCCAGTGCCAGGCGACGTGGGCGACGAGCGCTGAGAGCACGATGGTGCCGATCCGTTCCCGGACCACGTAGTCGAACAGCGTCTGGAGCACGGGCACCAGCGCGAGCAGCACCAGCACCTGCCCGATTTCTACGCCGACGTTGAACGAGAGCAGCGACGTCAGCAAATGCGATCCGGCGAACTGCAGGGTCTCCTTCAGCGCGAACGAGAAGCCGAACCCGTGCACCAGGCCGAAGCCGAACGCCAGCAGCGCCCGCCGTCGGGCCGACGGCGCGACCGCGACGATATTTTCGAGTGCCATGTAAAGCACCGAGCCGGCAATCAGCGTTTCGACCAGCGGCGGGAACCAGAGCGCGTCCGGCATGAGGTTCCAGGCCGCCGCCACGAGCGCGATCGAGTGCGCGACGGTGAAGGCCGTAACGACCACGATCAACGGACGAAGGCGTCTGAACGGGATTACCAGGCACAGCAGAAACACCAGGTGATCCACGCCGTCGAGGATGTGGACGAACCCGAGCTTCACAAAGTGCCAGGCCGCCTGGTGCAGGCGTGGATCCAGCCGCACCAGCCCGGGATCACCGCGGAACTCGAAGCCTCTGACGCCCTCGGCGGTGACGAACCGTAGCACCGTGGCGACCTCGACACCCAGCCGGGCGAAAGCCGGCCGGATCGCCAGCGCCGATTGATCGGATCGGACCGGATACTCGAGAAGCACATCCAGCTGGGCCTGTTGCCAGGGCAGACGGGCCTCGCCGGCCAGGGCCCTGCCGGTGACGTGCGCGAGCGCGTCGGCATACGAGACGAACGAGCGGTCTGATGGCAGCGAGGCTCTGACGGCGGCGATCGCGGGCGGCGGCACAGGTCTCCCACTCTCGACGAGCTCGAGATTCGGCAGAATCCACCGGGTCACCGCGTCGCGAAGCTCCAGTTCCGCACGGCCGAGTTCGAGCGACCCGTCTTCCGCTTGCGGAAACTGAATGTCGCGCATCGCGCCGAGCGGGACGCGCACCAGCACGCGGACGCGGTCCGGTTCCGCCTTCACGAACGCGTGCACGGTCACGTGGCTCGGGATCTCGTGAGCTTCCGGTGAGGCGGGCGGCGCGAGCACGAGCAGCGCGGCCGCCATGGCGAGAACGTGCGGCCCTCTCATGCCGCGCAGTGTATACTGCGCCGGTTCAGCGGAACAGGAGGAGCGCGTGGCGCGGACCGTGAGCATCTCGATTGCCGTCGTGTGCGCGGCGTTTCTCGGCGTCCCGGCCGCGCAGGCGCCGCAGGCACCCACGTTCGAAGTCGACCCCTTCTGGCCGAAGCCCCTGGGGAATCACTGGCTGTTCGGATCGATCACCGGTGTCGCGGTCGATGCCCGCAACCATCTCTGGGTGGTGCATCGTGGCGCGGCCTCATTGAACGCCCGGACCGAGATCGGCCTCGCGGCCAGCCCGGCGACAGCCGAGACCTGCTGCCTGCCCGCGCCGTTCGTCCTGCAGTTCGATTCTGTCGGGAGAGTCGTCAGCCACTGGGGAGGGCCTGGCCTGGGCTACGACTGGCCGCAGTCTCCTGGCGGCATCACGGTCGACGCGAAAGGCAACGTCTGGATCGCTGCGGCTGGTGCGGACCCAGCGCCCGGGGGCCGCGGCGCCCCCTCGACAGGCTTGGGCTCCGGCACCCAGACGGCTCCGCCGACCGACGCGCACGTGCTCAAATTTGCGCCCGACGGACGCTTCCTACTCCAGATCGGCAAGCCGGGGAAAGTGGAGGGGAGCGACGGCACCAGCGGTCTTCATCGTCCGACTGCCGTTGACCTCGACGCGGCGGCCGGCGAGGTCTACGTCGCCGACGGCATCGTCAATCGTCGGATTGTGGTCTTCGATGCCGAGAGCGGTGCCTACAAGCGCCACTGGGGCGCGTACGGCTCGAAGCCGGACGACGCCGATATCGGACCGTACGATCCCGCGGCGCCTGCGGCGAAACAGTTTCGCGTTCCTTCCTGCGTGAAGCTGTCCAAGGATGGTTTGGTCTACGTGTGCGATCGCCGGAACGACCGAATCCAGGTCTTCCGCAAGGACGGCACCTTCGTGAAGGAAACGTTCATCGCGAAGGCAACGCGCGGCGAAGGATCGGCTTGGAGCGTGGCGTTCTCCGCAGATCCGCAGCAGCGCTTCCTCTACGTGGCCGACGGATCCAACCAGAAGATCTGGATCGTCGACCGGCAGACGCTGGCGACGGTATCGAGCGTCGGC
>JACDDJ010000746.1 GCA_013817065.1 Acidobacteriota bacterium | reverse complement strand
TCGAAGAGATCGTGCGAGAGCAGGGCGTTCTCCGGTACCGAGTCCCCGAGCGCCGCCATGAAAGCATCGACGTCATACAGGCCCTTCCCGGTAAAGATCCCCTCTCCGAAAAGATCCTGGTAGGTGTCGGAGACGGCGGTCGTGTAGGGGTCGACGCCCGTGTGCCCGGCATACAGGCGGGCGAAGAGCGAGCCCGCGGCGCTCATGAAGGTGACGCTGATCCGCGGCTGCAGGATGCCGTAGCCTTCGACAACCCGGCCGAGCCGCGCGACGAAGACCGCCTGGTTGAGCGGATGGGTGATTACGCCGATGAGCTGCCGGGCGGCATCGCGGGGGAGGCGCGTATCCCTGTCGAGGGTGATGCAGTAGCGCACCTCCGCGAGAATCGACTGGTCACCCGCCTGGACGACGAAGCTCGTGTCGGTGGCGCCGCGCAGCAGGCGGTTGAATTCCTCGATCTTGCCGCGCTTCCGCTCCCATCCCATCCAGCGGCCCTCGCCCTCGTTCCACTGGCGCCGCCGATGGAACAGATAGAAGCGATCCCGCCGTCCGCCGCCGTGCTTCCCGTTGAGCGCCTCGATGCCTGCGCGCGCCGCCTCGAGAATCGCGTCGTCTTCGGGCAGCACCTCGGACGTCGCGTCGGGAAAGTCGCTGAGCACGGCAAAGTGAACGTGAGAATCGACGTTGCCGAGCGCCTGCACCTCCAGGTGCGCGAGGAACTCCGCCACATCCCCGGCCCGATCCAGGATCGTGGGGACGATGACCATCGTGCGCGCGGAGGATGGCACGCGCTCGAGCTCCAGGCGCGGCAGCCGTCGCGGGGGGATCAGCTGGCTGATTACACGCTGCAGGATCTGGATGGTCAATTCACTGGCAGGCACGATCGTGAGCAGGGCCACCAGCATCAGCGCGGCACCGCTCCAGCCGTGGGCGTGCGCGTACACGACCGGCGCGCCGACGAGCAGCCCTGTCCCGAGCGCGATGGCGCCGAGATAGACGGGCGTCGCACGGCGGAAGAAGAACCGACGCACACGTTTGCCCGGATGGGGGCGCCACGCGACGCTCTGCTCGAACGCCCGACGGCCGCTGCCGATCAGGTGATACCCGACGTGCGTGCCGCGGTCGTCGGGCGCCTGCGTCCCAATCTGCCGTGCCCGCTCGACCGCTTTGAGTGCCAGCCGGAACTGCGCGTCGCCCGTCGTCTCTGCCAGCTCTTCCACCGCGTGCCGGTACCTGTCCCGGCTTCGGAAGTCCATGCGGCCGTACACGCCGGCGGGATCCCGCTGCAGCACCTGTTCGACGAGGCTGACCTTCTCGAAGAATTCACTCCAGTCGAACGTGGCGATCAGGCGCAGGCTGCCGACGAGATTCGCCATCGTGGCCTGTTCGGAGGCCTGATGGCGGCCTTCGGCGCGAATCGCATCTTCGATCGTCTCGCCGCGTGCCGCGAGAGCGGCGTCGAGATCACGCCGCATCACCGTCGCCGCCGCGCCGTACTCCCGGGAGCGCTGCAGCAGGCGCGTCACGAAAGCGGGATGCACGTCGGCCGGGAAGCGGCCCGGCGACGATGATCCGGTCTCGAGCGTCCGCACGATCCGATCGGCATCGCGCTGATGCGCGCGCCGCTCGGCCAGAATGTCCGCCCGCACCCGCAGGTGTTCGATCAGCGCGAGCTGAAGCGCGCTCGGCCATGCCCAGAGCTCGCCGATGGTCAGCGGCGTGACCGACTGGAACGCCGTGACGAATCTGTGCAGCCGCTGGGCGTCGAGGCTTCCCCCGCTGCAGCGGATCAGCTCCAGCGCCATCGCATAAATGCGTGGCAAGCCGGCGAACTTATCCGTCGCGATGGTCGGAAGCCGCCGGAAGAACGACGAGGGCAGGTGGTGATGGATGTCGCGCGCCGCCGCCGCAATGATGTGGAAATTATCGAGCAGCCACTCGCCCGCCGGCGAGACGCTCTCCCGACGTGCATCCTCCGCGAGCGCCGTATATGTCTCGCGCAGCGCCCGCTCGTCTTGTTTGAGGCGGCGCAGGTGGGTACGGCCGCTGCCGCGCCGTCGGCGGGCAAGGGACAGCAGCGCTGCGAGCCCTCTCGCGTGCTCTTCCAGCAGCTCGATCCCCAGCAGTTCAAGACCGCCCCCGGCCAGGGAGCGAGGGGTGACGGATCCTTCCTGTGCCACGCAGTCGTCGGCTCCTCACGCGTTTGGCGCGGCTCAGCCGCACGGCGCACGGTCATCGTATACCGCAAGAGGTGCCGGCGCCGGGACCAGAGGCGCGGATGAGCTCTGCGCGCACCTCGACGGCTCCAATTGCACCGGCGACCGCAGGCCTGCAAGAGAAGTGTTGGCCCTTCGCAATCTAGACGCCGCGCGCCGTCCGGGAACCTGAGGACGGCTTCAGCGATCCGGGATCGCCGAGGGGGCGCGCATTACAACGCCGCGCCGCCTGACCCCGACGTTCAGCCGTCGATCCGGCTTCACGCCATCCGGCAGCATGTAAGTGATGGCGTATTGCGCCAGGAGATCGTCGGCGACCTGCTGGAGCGCCCGTGCACAGCAGACGGAGCCTGCACGTCGTGGCGCC
>JACDDJ010000745.1 GCA_013817065.1 Acidobacteriota bacterium | reverse complement strand
CTTGCCCCTTCAGCGTCCACCGACTCAGGCAACACCTTATGGCGACACCCGTTTCAGGTTGGTGTCGGTGGCCTTATACACTCCCGCTGCAGCACGTCGACCTGTACCGGCGGACGCCGGCCGAGGACGAGCTTGCCTCGAAGAGTTGCTCGACGGCCAGGTGGGCGCGATCGAATGGCCGGACCGATGGCGGTGCGCCCCTGCCGGCAGCATCTGAGTGACGATTGATGTCGTGAGCGGGAATGAGCGCCGTATCACGATGGACGTGACTCCCGCGGACCTGTCTTAGAACACGCCCTCATCCGTGATCCTGAGTTTGTAGCTCACGCGCTGAACGCCTTCGTGCGTACGGACCGCCAGCACCGATCCGAAGTCCCCGGCGTTCGTCGACGTTGCGCGCTCTTCTCGCGTGACCAGCGGGTCGTCATCAAACAGAATGCCGGCCGAGCGCCGCTGCAGGCGGGGACCCTCGATGTAGAGGTGGATGTGGGCAGGCTCCGTGCGGCGCGGGTACGGGGCTGGCCGGATGCTCGTGAATTCAAAGCCCCCGTCGGCATCAGTGAGCGCCCAGCCCTTGAGCCGCCACGAGTGCGGGCCATTGGCGGGAACGTCATAGTGGCCCTGCGCGTCGGTCTGATACGCAAACACCGTGATGCCAGGCGCGGGCGAGCGACCGTCGCGATCATACAGGCGGCCGGTCACGATCAGCGGCGTGCCCGGTTCGCTGGGCGGAGCGATACGGGTGCGTGACGTCAGCGATCGAGGACGCAGGCGCTGCGCGCGCTCCCAGGCGCGAATGAACTCCACGTCCTGAAACGGCGCCGCATGGAGGCGCGGGCCGAGTGCCACCGCGATCGCCGGAAGCGCGACAAGAAATGCACGTCTGTCCATGGTCCCTCCACGTGTCTCAGCGAAGCGAGTCAACACGCGCCTGTGGCCCGGTGCGGCCAGCGGGAACCGCGACGGCAACGAGGCGCACGCGCGCCATGCTGCCAATGAGGCGCCCCATGACCGAGCCACCGCGGACGCCGAAATCGTACCGGTTGATCTCGATGTCGGTCTCGAATGTCAGCGTGTTCGGCGTGGCACGGGGGCGAGCGATGATCGTCAGCGCGCGCGTGACGCCGCGAATCGTGATGTCGCCGTCGACCTGCAGCGAGTCGGCGTCCCTCGACCGCACCGTCCGGCTGACGAATGACAGGTAAGGATGCCGGCCGGCGTCAAAGTACTCCTCGGCCTGCAGCGAGCGATCGCGATTCAAGGCGTCCGTGACGACGGACGCGACCCGGACCCGCCACTGAATCGAACTGGCAGACGGGCGCGCGGGGTCGTAGCGAATCTCGCCCTCGGATTGACGAAAGACACCGGTGACGTCCTCGAATCCGAGCTTCGTGATGGTGAATTGCACGTCGCTTCGAGCCGGGTCAATTCGCCAGACGCCAGTTGGTGCCTGTGGCGCACTCTCCGCGGAGGTGTCAGCCCCGGCGATCCAGGTCAGGCTTGCGACGAGCGCGAGCGGTAACAGCCTTCGTGCAATGTGCGCTTTCATGTCAACAAGACGCGCCAGGCCGTGCGATCGTTAACGCGGGTCCAAATACTCAGCGTCGCCCGACGAGCCAGTCCGGCAGCGCGTCTCGCCAGTTGCGCAGCCAGCCCTTCGGCGGTGGGAGTGGCAGCGTGTCGCGCCAGCGCCACAGACCGTCACGGTCGCCTCGAGCCACCCCATTGGCGGTGACGTCCCGTGGCGGCGGCCACAACTCGGCTGCCCGGGCGGCCATCGCGTCGGCGCCGATCGATCCCCGCTCGATGAGCAGTAGCAGCGTGTAGACGTCGCGCGCGCGAGCCTCAGCGAGGGTCGCGCGCACCGCGGCGGGATCGACGCTGCCGCCCTCGAGGGCGCGGACGCCGGCGGCGAAGGCGCGTGTCGCATCCTGAAAAACCGGCACGCCCGGTGGGCGCCCGACGCGCATCTCACTGGATGCGCCCGCCGGGATCAGGGTCTCATCGACGTTGTTTTCGATCTGCACCCAGCCGGACCGGACGTCCACGATCGATCGGTCGGCGTCGGCCGTCAGGTCGAATTCGCATCCGAGGTCGATGACCTCGCCGACGGGCGTGCGAAACACGACGCTGCCCGGCGGCGCCCACGTGCGCACCCGCACTGTCCCGCGATCCAGGTTCAGCCGATGCCGGGTCCCTTGCGTGGACTGCAGCGTCACACGCGCCTCGCCGCCGACCTCCATCGTGCCGATGCGCGCGATGTTGATGCGGGCGACCTCCGATCGGGCGAGGACGAGCGCCGATCCCACAGGCAGAAGACCCGCTTCCGCCGATGATCTGGTCTCGATGGTCCACGCGCGGCCAGCAGGCCAGGACAACCGCCACTCAGCCAGCGACCAGCCGGTGGCGACCACGATCGTCGCGGCCGCCGCCAGACCGTAGGGCCAGCGCCGACGTGCCCGCTTGGCGCTGACGGACGCCGGCAACGAGAGTGGCCTGGAGTCTGGCTCGAATCGCATCGGCGCGACCAGGCGCTCGACAGCCTCGACGTCGGCCGCCGGGGGCGCCGCTGGGTCCCACAAATAC
>JACDDJ010000744.1 GCA_013817065.1 Acidobacteriota bacterium | reverse complement strand
TGGTGCATCCGCGACCACCTCGTCCGCCGTCGGTCGATTGTCGCTGCTGAAATGGGCTTCGGGACGGAGCGTCACGCGCGTCATCGCCAGCTTGGCGGAGGCGTCCTTTCCCATGACCCCGACTGCCTCGTCGCGGGAACACTCACGCCAGTTCCTTCAACAGCTCTCGCGCGACGTCGGCATTCTCTGCAGCCACACGAACCTCCGGCACCCCGAACCGGATGACAGCCCCGGGAAACAGGCCGCCCGCAACCTCCCCGGCGACGAAGAACTCAATGTCGGCCGATTCGAGCAGGGACTGCGCCACCGCCAGCAACCCTGGATCGCCGGACTTGAATACCGTGACGGGTTGCCGCGCGTCCGCTTCGTTCGACATCTGATCGCTCCAGAAAAGCCCGCGTGGGGGTGGGCTTATCGAATCGGCTCGGCAGTGTAGATCGTCCCGCTTTGATTGCTCACAAACGCAAACCCGCACGGTGATTGAGACGAAATTTATGGTGGGGTGCGCGCCGACTTCCTTGCAGCACACCTTCCGGCGGTATACCATGCCGGCTCACCATCTCGACCCATACGATCGCTCTCCGTTCGCCTGTGACGCGTGAGTGTGGACCCGTCTTCCCCCGGAGGCAATGCGAAGCATGCGGCGAACACGTGTGGCTCTGGCCCTGCTGGCTATCCTCATGGGCCTGTTCGGCGATTACGCCGCGGCGCAGACAACCGCCGAGGCCGAGGCTGTGGCTGCCGGCGCCCTCCGATCGTACTCCACGGTGTACTCCGCCGGCCTCGAATGGGACCTCGCCGGCGACGTGGACCACGACTCCAGGGCCACGCTCGAGTATCGAGTGTCCGGCCAGAGCGTCTGGACACCGGGGTTGGGGCTCGTCCGGGTAGATTCGACCGCCGGCAACATGCTGGCGGGGAGCCTGCTGTTCCTCGCGCCGGATACGCAGTACGACGTCCGGGTGTCGCTGACCGATCCGGACGGAGGCGGCGACGTCCGGCTCCTGTCCGTCCGCACGCGTCCCCTGCCGGCTGCCCCGTCGGGCAGACAGGTGCTGCACGTGGTCCCTGGGTCCGGCGGCGGTGACGGGTCGGCGGCCGCACCCTTCAACGGCGTCGCGGCGGCGCAAGCTGCCGCTCAACCGGGAGACACGTTCCTGCTGCACGCCGGCACCTATGGGCCGGTGCGCTTTCAGACATCAGGCACCGATGCGAGCTACGTCGTCTGGAAGGCCGCGGGAGACGGCGAGGTGTCGCTCGGGACCATCGAAGTGGCCGCCAGCCACGTGTGGCTCGACGGTCTGACCGTCAGGAATCGACCGTTTGCGCTGCTCTCTGTCAATTCGCCGACCAACGTCGTGATCACGCGCTGCCACTTCCTCAACAATCACTTTGCGCTCTACTTGAATGGCGCCGGCACGGATTGGTACATTGCCGACAACACGATCGTCGGCGACACCCCGGCCACCTCCGGGAGCTTCGACGGCGAAGGCATCGACCTGAATTCGACGAGTGGGCATACGGTCGCGCGCAACAGCATTACGAACGTGGCGGACGCGATCTCTTCCGGCCGCACCAACGTGGATATCTTCGCCAACGACATTTTCGATACGTCCGACGACGGCATCGAGGCGGACTATGGCGGCACCAACGTGCGGATCTGGGGCAATCGGATTCACAATGCGGTGCACAACGGCATCAGCTTTCAGCCGCAGTCGGGCGCCCCCTTGTACATCATCCGCAACCAGATCGTCGGCAGTGTCGAAAGCGCCTTCAAGTTTCGCACGACCGACCGGTTTGTGCTGCTGCACAACACGATCGTGCACTGGGGAGACGCCTGGCCCGGCCGCAGCATGATGTGTTGCAACGAGGAGCACCTGCTGCGCGCCTATGCCCGCAACAATCTGTGGATCTCGGTGCAAGGGGGACAGATCTGGGGCTTCGACGCATACGGCCGCGACTGGCGGACGGACCTCGATTTCGACGGCTTCGATTGGGGAACGGCCGTTGACCCGTTCACCTACGGCGGATGGACCTACCCTGATGTGTGGGCATTCGCGAACGCCAGCGGGCTCGAGACGCACGGGCTTCGCGTCTCGTGGCGGGAGTGCTTCGAGGACTTCCGAGTGCCTGGTCCGTCCCCCTCGGTGATCCCGGCCCACCTCATGACGCTGCGGCCGTCGTGCGGGGCGGTCGACGCCGGCACGATCCTCCCAAATGTGAACGACGGGTTTCAGGGCTCCGCTCCGGATCTTGGCGCACACGAGTACGGCGCTCCGGCCGCCGTGTACGGACCGCGTCCGACTGTGCCCGACAACAGCCCGCCGTCGGTGGCTTTGACTGCGCCGATCGACGGCGCTCTATTTACCGCGCCGGCCGCAATCAGCATTTCCGCGGCCGCGACAGATGACGACGGCGCGATCGCGTCGGTCGACTTTCTCGCAAATGGCAAGGAGATCGGAAGGCGGACGACGGCGCCCTGGTCGTTGAGCTGGACCGAGGTGCCTGACGGCCTCTACACGATCACAGCCCGTGCCACCGACGACCGGGGGGCCGGCACTGCGTCAGCAGGCGCGACGGTGTCGGTG
>JACDDJ010000743.1 GCA_013817065.1 Acidobacteriota bacterium | reverse complement strand
ACCGGAAGGAAGACGCGGAATAATCCGATTCTTTCTCCTTGCTACGGCCAACGTAGCCGATTTGGCCCGAGCGTCCGCCGCAGGCGGCGCGATGGGCGGAAATGTCCATAAGGAGACATGCATTTGAGTACCGCACGACAGTACGAGCTCGTCTACATCGTCACACCCGAAGCCCCGGAGCAGGACGTGGCCGATCTGCACACCCAGATCGAGCAGATCGTCCAGCGTTACAACGGCACCTTCGACAAGACCGAAAACTGGGGCCGCAAGCGGATGGCGTACGACATCGGCCGCCACCGCGAGGGGACCTACGTGGTCGAGACCATCACCGGCTCAGGCGAGCTGATGAAGGAGATCGATCGGCGGCTGCGGGTGATCGATTCGGTCATCCGCCACCTCATCGTGCGCGTCGACGAAGAGCTGCAGGTCGCGCAGCGGACGACCGACGCGCGCAAGACGTTCGTCGCACGCCGCCGCGTCGCCCGCGGGCTGCCCCCGGAGCGCCAGCCCGGTGAAGGCAAGGGCGACGGCGACAACCAGGACGACATGGACGGAGCGGAGGGCCAGCGATGAGAGAAGAGCGAAGCGGAGGCGGCGGCCGTGGCCGCGACAAGGACAAGAAGGACGGAAAGGGCGCCGACGCGCCGCGCCGCGGATTCTTCCGGCGGCGCCGTGTCTGCAAGTTCTGCGCGGAAAAGATCGATTACGTCAATTACAAGGACGTCCGGCTGCTCGCGCCGTTCCTGCCGGAGCGCGGCAAGATCCAGCCGCGTCGCATCTCCGGCACGTGCGCGCTGCACCAGCGCAAGCTGCAGGTGGCGATCAAGCGCGCGCGCCAGCTCGCGTTGATCCCGTACGTCACGGAGTAGACCGATGGAAGTCATCCTCAGAGAGCACGTCGACAATCTCGGGCGCCGTGGCGATGTCGTGAAGGTCGCCGCCGGGTATGCCCGCAACTACCTGCTGCCGCGCCATCTCGCGCTGGCGGTCACGGAGAACAACAAGCGGCAGATCGATCGGGAGCGCAAGCTCGCGGAAGTGCGGGAGCTCGAGGAGCGCTCGCAGGCCGAAGCGTTCGCGCAGCGGCTCGCCCAGCTCGATCTGTCGATTGCCAGGCGCGTGGGGGAGAACAACACGCTGTACGGCTCCGTCACATCGGGAGACGTGGCGCAGGCGCTGCATGCGAAAGGGTTCGAAATCGACAAGCGGAAGATCACACTGGTCGATCCCCTCAAGGCCCTCGGCGAATACATGCTGCCGGTGCGAATCCACCGCGACGTGAGCGCCGAAATCAAAGTGAAAGTCGTGGCGGAGTAGCACCCCTGCGTTTCTGTTAGACTCTGGGCGCGCCCGCCGGCGCGCCCTTTCTTTTTTCTCCAGACTTCATGGCACAACTCGCCGCGCCCGAACGTACGCTGCCTCATAACCTCGACGCCGAGAAATCCGTGCTCGGCGCGATCCTCGTGCACAACGAGGCGTTCAATCACGCGGCGGAGCTCATCGACTCCCGCGACTTCTTCCGCGATGCCCACCGGAGGATTTTCGACCGGATGGTGGCGCTCAGCGAGCGCGGCGACGCGATCGACTTCGTCACGCTCAAGGAGGAGCTGTCGCGCGGCGGGGACCTCGAGGAGGTGGGCGGGCCGGCGTATATCGCCTCGCTGGCCGACGGCGTGCCGCGCTCGGCGAACGTCGAGTACTACGCACGGATCGTCAAGGAGAAGTCGACCCTCCGGAGCCTCATTCACTCGGCCAACAAGATCCTGACGGAAGCCTACGAGGCCGAAGAGGAACCCGACCTGATCCTCGACGAGGCGGAGCGCGCGATATTCGCCATCGCGGAGGATCGCATCCGGGCGGGGTTCGTGCCGCTCAAGGACCTCGTGCAGAGCAGCTTCGCGACGATCGAGAAGCTGCAGCAGCACAAAGGCACCGTCACGGGGGTGGCGACCGGCTTCGTCGACCTCGACGAGATGACGTCGGGGCTGCAGCCTTCCGACCTGATCCTGGTCGCCGCACGGCCCTCGATGGGCAAGACGAGCTTCGTCCTCAATATCGCGCAGCACATCGGCACCTCCACCGACATGACCGTCGGCTTCTTCAGCCTCGAGATGTCGAAGGAGCAGCTCTTCATGCGCATGCTCACGTCCGAGGCGCGGATCGACGCGCACAGGTTCCGCACGGGCTACCTCAACGAGAAGGATTACGGCCGCCTCTCGCACGCGCTCGGCACGCTCGCCGAAGCGCGTGTCTACATCGACGACACCGCGTCCATCGGCGTGCTCGAGATGCGCGCCAAGGCGCGCCGCCTCAAGGCGGAGCATGGGCTCCACCTGCTCGTGATCGACTACATCCAGCTGATGCAGGGCCGCGGCCGGTTCGAGAGCCGCCAGGCGGAGATTGCGTCGATCTCACGATCGCTGAAGGGGCTCGCGAAGGAGCTGAACGTCCCCATCGTGGCTCTTTCCCAGCTGTCGCGCGCCTCCGAAACCCGCGCCGACCATCGTCCCCAGCTTTCCGACCTGCGCGAGTCCGGCGCGCTCGAACAGGACGCGGACGTCGTGATGTTCATCTACCGCGAAGAGCAGTAT
>JACDDJ010000742.1 GCA_013817065.1 Acidobacteriota bacterium | reverse complement strand
CGCCCAGACGATGATCGACGAGTACTTGGTGTCAGCGAGAGGGAAGTGGGGGCTGAGGCCGTCGCTGGTGCTCTTGCTGCCGCATGCGCACGAAGGGCAGGGTCCAGACCACGCCAGCGCCAGGCCGGAGCGGTTCCTGCAACTGGCCGCCGACATCAACATCCGGATCGCGAACTGCACCACCGCGGCGCAGTTCTTCCACCTGCTTCGCCGGCAGGCCGCGCTCTTGACTGTCGATCCGCTTCCGCACGTCGTCCTCACGCCGAAGAGCCTGCTGCGCCACAACCTGGTGGCGTCGTCGCCGCGCGAACTGGCGGAAGGACGCTTTCAGCGAGTGATCGCGGATGCGGAGGCCGCGCCGCGCCCGGCTGACATCCGGCGTGTCCTGGTCTGCTCGGGCAAGGTCTACGTCGACCTGGTCTCGAGTGAACACCGCAAGACGCGCAAAGATGTCGCGATCTGCCGCCTCGAGCAGCTCTACCCGGTTCCATCCCAGCAGCTGAAGGCGATGCTGGACGAGTACAGCAATGCCGAAGAGATCACCTGGGTCCAGGAAGAGCCCGAGAACATGGGGGCGTGGGACTTCATTCGTCCGCACCTGATCGAGGCCTCGGGCGACCGGGCGGTGCGCCGCGTCGCGCGGCCGCGCAGCGCCAGCCCGGCCGAGGGTTCGGCCGTGCGTCACGCGACCAACCAGCAGATCCTCGTGGATAAGGCCTTCGGCGCCGTCCCCGGCAGCGGATCACAGACCGCCAGGAAGGCGAAGCAGGATGCCACGCTCACGAGCGCCAAGGGCTAGCCGGATGCGGAGACCGCATCCGGATGGAAAATGGTAGATGGAAAATGGTAAAGCGTAGGCTTTCAGGCGCTGTGCTTCCATTCGATCCGTTCTAATCGCGCTGGCTAGTTGGAGCGGCGGGATAAAGAGAAACTCTTACTTATGGCTGTAGATATCGTCGTCCCTGAAGTTGGCGAGTCGATCGTCGATGCGCGCGTCGCGAAGTGGCTGAAGAAGGAAGGCGACGCTGTCGCCGCCGGTGATCCGCTCGTCGAGCTCGAGACCGATAAGATCGATCTCGAGGTTGCCGCCACCGCGTCGGGTGTGCTCGGCTCGATCACCCACAAGGACGGCGCGGACGTGAAAGTCGGGGACGTTCTTGGCACCATCGAGGAGGGAGGTCGCGATGAGGGTGCGGCAGCTAACGCTCAAGGTGCGGGGGCCGCACGCGCTGACGCACAGGGTGCGGCGCCTGACGCTGAGGGTGCGGGGGGCACACGGGGCGAGGGTGCCGGGAAGACGCGCGCCACGCCTGCGGCACGGAAGGCAGCGCAGCAGAATGATGTCGACCTCAAGAGCGTCAAGGGCAGCGGTGACGCTGGACGGGTGATGCGTCGGGATGTCGAAGCCGCCTCCGCTCCCGATGAATCGCGCGGAGCTTCGGCTGCTCCGGCTCCTTCTCAGGCGCAGGCTCCAGTTGCCGCAAAGCCGGCGCCCCAGCCAGCTGCTCGTCGGGTCGCGGGTGAGCGGACGGAAGAGCGGGTCCGCATGTCGAAGCGGCGCGCGACGATTGCGAAGCGCCTGATCGAGGCGCAGAGCACGGCGGCGATGCTGACCACTTTCAACGAGGTGGACATGTCGGCCGTCCAGGCGATGCGCGCCCGCCACAAGGAGACCTTCAAGGAACGCTTCGGCGTCAATCTCGGGATGACGGCCTTCTTCGTCAAAGCCGTCATCGGCGCCTTGCGCGCGTTCCCACGGATCAACGCCGAGATCCAGGGCGACGAGATGGTGATGAAGGGTTACTACGACATCGGCATCGCTGTCGGTGCCAGCGAGGGCTTGGTCGTCCCCGTGCTGCGGGACGCCGACCTGATGACGTTCTCTGAAATCGAAGCGCAGACCCGCGCCTTGGCCAAGAAGGCAGAAGACGGAACGCTGTCGCTCGCAGATCTGAAGGGCGGCACCTTCACCATCACCAACGGCGGGGTTTTTGGTTCGCTCCAGAGCACGCCGATCCTCAATCCGCCGCAGGTCGGGATCCTCGGGCTGCATGCGATCAAGGATCGTCCCGTCGCCGTGGGCGGACAGGTGGTGATCAGGCCGATGATGTACACGGCCCTCACCTATGACCACCGCATCGTCGATGGCTCGGAAGCTGTCCGATTCCTCGTGCGCATCAGGGACCTGGTAGAAGACCCTGGGTCCCTGCTGCTCGACTAGGAACCGCAGAGGGTGCGGAAGTGACAACGAGGGTGCGGCAAGGTGCGGACCGACATCGGAGGTGCGGGTGAACGAGATCGCTCGAATCGTCGACCAGCTCGAACGGGAGCACGCGGGTGATGCGTGGCATGGCTCCCCGTTGTCGTCGATCCTCGAGGGCGTTACGCACACGCAGGCGGCCGCGAGGCCGATGCCTGCAGCGCACTCTATCTGGGAACTCGCCCTGCACATTGCCGCGTGGAAGAACGAAGCGCGCCGTCGTCTCTCCGGCGCGCCGGCCGGAGAACCGCTCGAAGGTGACTGGCCGAAGACCGGCGAGCCCACCGCCGCCAGGTGGGAGGAAGCGCGCAAGCATCTCGAAGATGCACAC
>JACDDJ010000144.1 GCA_013817065.1 Acidobacteriota bacterium | reverse complement strand
CCACGGACGGGAATGTCGCGCTCCCGGGGGAGCTCGCGCTCGAGGGCCGAACGATGTTCACGCTGGGGCTGGCGCTTGGAGAGAGCCTGCACAACGCGGTCATCACCCTCGTGCAGTCGCAGCTTTCCGCTGAACAACACCGACCCGGGCCCGCTGAGCGGGCAGTTCCCGACCGACCCCTTCCTGGTGAACGGTCCGGTCATCACCGACGCGATGCGGGCGCAGCTCGCGGCGCTGTTCCCGGCAGGCACGACCGTCCGCAACTCAGGCGCGACGTTCGACAACCCGGATCGCGTGACGCCGTACACGGACCAGATCTCCGCCGGCTTCGAGCATCAGCTGGCCTCGGACATCTCGGTCAGCGCCGATTACGTCCATGCGTTCGGCCGTGACCTGCTGATGGCACGGGCCCTCAATCCGACGCTGCGCGCGACGGCCGTGACGTCGCCGAACGTGAGGCAGGGGAGCGCGCTCCTGACGACCATCACCACGGCGCTGCAGGCCGCGCGCCCCGGATTCACGCCGTTCACCGGCAACGTGACGACGTTCGAGGACGTCGGCGAAACCGACTATGACGCGCTCATGCTGCAGCTCGAGAAGCGGTTCAGCCGCGGCTACAGCGCGCGGCTGGCCTACACGCTGGCCTCTTCGCGCGGCAACACCAGCGGCGGCGGCATCCCGTTCTGCCAGGTGCTGGACGATCTGAATCTGGACCGGAACGAAGGCCCGACGGCGTTCGACCAGCGGCACAATCTCGTCGTGAGCGGCACGGCGCTCGTGCCACGCACCGGCGGACTGTCGGTCAGCCGGGTGGCCCGTGCGCTCAGCGGCACGCTGTTCACGATCTTCGATTCGCGGGTGGACGAGGATCGCAATGGCACCCTTGGCGATCCGTTGCCCGCGGGCACCTACTCGGGCTCCGGCGCCAATGCGATCACCGTCGAGTCCGATGGCGCGAGGAACGGCGCGTACGGGCCAGCCTTATTCAAGCTCGACCTGAGGGCCGGGTACCGTTTCAACCTGTCGGAGGCACGGCGGCTGGACGTGTTTCGGCGCGACGGCATCCGGCTGTGTCGACCGAACGCGTTGGGGATGCTGCGGTGATAACGGCAACCCGTTCGTCCGCGGCGGCCCGGTTTGCCCACCTTGAGACAGCGCTGCACCCGAAGCGCGGGGAACGCGAGGTGTCCCGTGCCCGAGCCGCCGGCCAGGGCACGAGGAGGCGCCGGCGCGTGACCTATCGGATTCTGCGGCTCTTCGGCGACGTCAGGCGGGGCGAGGCGGCCACGGCCATCCTCATGCTCCTGAACCTGTTCCTGCTGCTGGTCGGCTATTACATCCTCAAGACACTGCGTGAGCCGCTGGTGCTGGTGAGCGGTGGCGCGGAGCTGAAGGCCTATGCGGCCGCGGCGCAGGCCTTCACGCTGATGGGCTTCGTGCCGCTCTACAGCTGGGCGGCGGCCCGGGTCTCGCGCCTGAAGCTGGTGGTCGGGCTCGTCGCCGTCTTCCTCCTCAACCTGCAGCTCTTCGCCGCGGGGGTCGTTGGCGGCGCGCCGTATATCGGATTCGTGTTCTTCGTCTGGGTCGGCATCTTCAGCCTCGCGAGCATCGCGCAGTTCTGGTCGTACGCCAACGATCTCTACACGCGCGAGTCCGGCGAGCGGATTTTTCCACTCATCGCCATCGGCGCAACCGCCGGGAGCCCGGTCGGGGCAAAGCTGGCCCAGACGCTCTTCGACGGCGGCGCCACGCCGGCCACGCTGCTGCAGCTGGCGAGCGCGATCCTGCTCGTCCACGGGGCCCTCTACTGGGTGATCGATCGCCGGGTGGGCGACCGCGCGGCCCAGCCTGTCGGCACCGTGGCCGCCCGCGGCCCGGGTGGTTTCAGACTCCTCGCCGGCAACCCCTATCTGCGGTGGGTGGCGGTCATCCTGCTGCTGCTGAACCTGGTCAACACGACCGGCGAGTACATCCTCGGACGCGTCGTGGTCGAAGCCGCCGACAAGGCGGCCGCGGCCGGCGGCGTCAGCAGCAGCGCGTACATCGGCGCGTTCTATGGCGAGTACTTCTTCTGGGTGAATATCATCGCCGTCGCTCTCCAGGCGTTCCTGGTGTCGCGGATCGTGCGCCATGCGGGGACAGCCGGCGCCGTGCTGATGCTGCCGATGGTCTCGCTCGGCGCCTACGCGTTCATCGGAGCCGGTGCCGGATTCGCCCTCATGCGATGGCTGAAGACGGCGGAGAACGCAACCGACTATTCGGTGATGAACACCGGACGGCAGCTCCTGTGGCTGCCCACCACACGCGAAGAGAAGTACCAGGCTAAACAGGCGGTCGATACCTTCGTCGTCCGTTCCGGCGACCTCGTGAGCGCCGCCGTCGTCTTTGCGGGGACGGCGTGGCTGGGCCTCGGCGTCCAGGGGTTCGCCTGGCTCAATGTCGGCCTGGCCCTCCTCTGGCTGCTGGCGTCGATTCCCCTCCTCCGCAGCTTCCGCCGCCTGTGCGCAGATTGCCCGTGACCGCCAGGCGGGATCAGCACTCGTCGCCTTCCGCCGCTTGAACACCCTCGCCGAGGGTGGTGACGATCGGTCAGGAGTCGGGCATACGGAACTCGGGCGAATCTTCCGGCAACCACTCCCCTGCGGCCTGCCACCGCATCAGCGGCCGGGTCACGAGCACCCAGCCGACGGCGGCTGCCAACAGCAGATACGTCAGCCACCAGACATCCTGGGCGGTCACCCGCGTCCCGTCCGCCGCGCCGCGCAGGGCGATATAGAGGACGACGGCCACGGCGCCCTCGGCCATGCGGGAGGCGGCGCCGTCGACGAGCAGCCTCGCGGCCCCGCGCTGGCGCGGCGCCAGCCCCAGATAGGCCTGCTCCCAGCTGACGCGGTGGATGGAAGACTTGAGCCCGCCTTCGGCGAGGCGAAGCACCGAGCGCAACACGAGCGAGGCGCTGAGGATGGCGGCCGGCGTCAGCAGCGCCAGCGTGGCCGGGAGCACCAGCAGGCTCCGGCCCAGGCCGATACGCCGCTGCAGCCGCGCCAGGAGCCCGAGCTGAACAACGAGGGCCAGCGCGCTGACTGCCAGATACAGGTTGGCGAAAAACGCGATGCTTTCACTCGCCGTATGCCCGGCGCTCGCCGCCGCCAGGTAGAACTGGAACTCGACCAGGATGCCGGTGAACGCCGCGAAAATCCCGGCCGCGAGGAGCCGCCGGAAATACGGCTGCCGTGACAGCTCGGCGAGCGTCTCGGGCTGGACCGGCCTGGCCGCTGGCGCCGGCCGTCGCGGCGGGCAGCGGTCGTGCGCCGACCGCAGGACGGCGACGGCGAGAAACAGGAGGAGGCCGGCGAGGGCGATGAGCGCATTCGCTTCGGCATGGGCGGCCAGCAGCCTTGAGGTCGCGGCGCCGGCGAGGTTTCCCCCAAGCGAGGCGGCGCCGAGCCGCCCGTACGCGGTGGCACGGCTGGCGCCATCCGCATCCACGAGCAGGTCCGCGCCGAGCAGCCAGACGAGTGAGAACAGGACGCCGTACGCCAGCGGCACCAGGAGGAAGAAGGCGGTCATCGTCGGCCCGCCGCCGGGGTGAGCGGCCGGCGCAAACCCCAGCAGGATCGACCCGAACAGCAGGGGGAGCACGAGACGCGCCCGCCGGACGCCGAGCCGCTTCATCAGGCCCAGCGTCACGGCCGCCATCGGCAGCGACAGCACGGCCATGCCCATGTAGGCGAACGGCAGGTCGAAGATGCCGTCGGCCCGGAAGTACAGGGCATCGCGCCCGGTGCGCGCCAGGGTGAAGCTTGCCGTCGTGAGGAAGAGCGAGAGGGCCGTCAGGATGGTGCGGCGGCGGACCTCGAGCCTGTGGGCGGCCTCGGGCATGGGTGTGCAGTCTCCACCAGGGCCCCGGACGTTACGCCCGCCTGCCTCCTACCTATGCCGAATCCAGGGTCATGAACAGGTTGTTCAGCGACTCCGACAGGGTCGGATGTGAGAACACGCCGTCCCGGAGCGCCGTCCAGGGCAGTCCGCCCATGATCGCCACCTGGATGACGCTGGCGACCTCACCACCTTCGATGCCGAGGATGGCGGCGCCGAGGATTCTGCCGGTGCCGCCGTCGACGACCGCCTTCATGAATCCGCGTGTTTCGTCGGTTTCGATCGCTCGCGCGACGCGGCTCATGGGCAGCCTGGCGACGCGGAACTCGTACCCCTGCTCCCGGGCCTGTCGCTCGGTCAGGCCGATGCGCCCGAGCTGCGGATCGATGAAGAGCGTATACGGGACGACACGCCCCGTCGTCGTCGCGTCTCCACCGTCGAGAAGGTTGGTCCGGAGGATCCGGAAGTCGTCGTACGAGACGTGAGTGAACGGCGGCCCGCCGTTGACGTCCCCCAGGGCGTAGATCCCCGGCACGTTGGTTTCCAGCCGCTCGTTCACCACGATGAAGCCTCGCTCGTTCACCTCGAGGCCGGCCCGTGCGGGATCGAGCGTATCGCTGTTCGGCACGCGACCGGTGGCCACGAGCACGTGCGATCCCGTGATCGGTCTGGTGACGTCGTGCCTGGTCGCGGTGACGACCACCTCGCCCGCGCCCTTCCGCTCGACGCGCTCGACCACCGATCCACAGAGCACCTCGATGCCGTCCTCGCCCAGCACCTGGCGGATCGCCTCGGCGACGTCCTCGTCCTCGCGCGGCAGGCAGTGCGACTGTCCCTCGAGGATCGTCACGCGGCTTCCGAACCGCCGGAACATCTGGCCGAATTCGAGACCGATGAACCCGCCGCCGATCACGATCAGATGGTCGGGCACCTCGCCGAGCTCCATGATCGAGGCGTTGTCGAACGCACCGATGGAGTCCAGCCCCGGTATCGGCGGCACGGCCGAGCGTGTGCCGGCATTGATGAAGATGCGGCCGGCGGAGAGCACCCGGGCGCCACCGTCATGCATCTCGACGGTGACTTCATTCGGACCGCTGAAGCGCGCATGGCCCATCAGGAGCTCGAGTGTCTCGTGCCGCTCCATACCCTTCCGGCTTCCCGAGCTCCAGGACTCGACGATGTCACGCTTTCGCTTGCGCACGGCGGTCATGTCCACGTCGACCGGGCCGGTCCTCACCCCGTAGTCGGCGGCGCGCCTCGCCAGATAGGCCACGCGCGCGCTCGCGACCATGGTCTTGGTCGGGGTGCACCCCGTGACGACGCACGTGCCGCCGACCCGGTCGGCTTTCTCGACGATCGCCGTCTTCCAGCGCGCTGCCGCGAGTGCCCCGGCCAGGGGCTTTCCGCCCTGTCCCGTGCCGATGATGATTGCGTCGAGCTTCTCAGGCATGATCCTCCGTCCGCCGGACCTTTGAGGTCGGGCATCCGCGCGCAAGGGTACTCCAGACAAACGACCGGAGGTGAGCGTTCGGACCGGTCATCGGCAAGGGGTCGCCTGGCTCAATGTCGGCCTGGCCCTCCGCCGCAGCTTCCGCCGCCTGTGCGCCCATTGCCCGTCACCGCCAGGCGGGATCAGCACTCGTCGCCTTCCGCCGCTTGAACAGTGCACTCTCCACCGGGGCGCCGGACGTTACGCCCGCCCGTTACGTCCGAACCGCGCCAGGATCCACTCGGAGACAAGGCGGAGCGCGGCGGGCGATATGGTTTCGGCCAGATCCGCGTACTCCCCGAGGGCGCCCGTCGTGGCGCGCTGGAGCAGGTGATTGAGCCCCTCGAGCTTCCGAATGGTGACGTTCGGGTTGTGGGCGAGTGCGGCCGCGATCGCGGCGAGATTCTCGTCGGCTGGCACCTGGCGGTCCAGCGACCCGTTGATGGCCGGGACCGGCACTGCGATCCGCGAAAAGACGACGGCCGGGTCGTATTGCAGGAAGTAGCGGAACCACTCGGTCGCGATCTGCTGGACCAGCATCTCCATCGCCGCCTCGGGGGTCCCGAGGATCTCGAGCGCGGCCGGCGTCAGCATCGCGCGCACGCGGCGTTGCGCGTCCGCGGTACTCGACGCCGATGCGATTGCGGCAAACACGTCGGCCAGCAGGGGGGCGGCGCGGGTCAGCTCCTCCTCCGAGACGCCCAGCGCGAGTCCTGTCAGCCTCCGCTGGGACTGCAGCAGTTGTATCAGGTTCGTACCAGGACCAGCCAGCGGCACGATGAAGGCAACCGTCTCATCGTCGACGGCGGCGATCGGCGCGATCATTCCGCCTTCGGAGTGGCCAATGAGCCCAACGCCGCGGGAATCGATCTCCGGACGCGTGATCAGGCCGCACCGCGGCCTGGGCATCGGTCGCGAAGTCGGCTGACGTGGCCGGCGACTTCTGGCGGGCAGTCTGGCGGTTCTGCTGGATCGAAGGAGAGATGGGGCCGCGGGCAGTGATCGACCCGGACCGCATGCCGGGTGCGCGGCTCTTCCCCGACGCCAGGCTGAACTTCGCCGAGAATGTCCTGCGGGGGGCGGTGATGCGCCCGCTGCGAGCGGGCTCGGGTCTGAGAACGGGCCTTCCGTTAACTTCGAGAGGCGCTAATGCTATCGTCATCGCTGCCCACCTGGATGCCAAGCGGATGCGGTGCTCCGCGCGCAGGATCGAGCTCGAGGAAGAGCGACTGAGCCTCGTGAAGGAACACTTCGGCGACGTGCCGCTTTCGGCAATCACGGCGAAGGCGATCGCCGAGTTTCAACGCACGCGTCACGAGGCCGGCATCGCGAACCGCACGATCAACATGGACGTCGGCGTGCTGTCGCGCGTGCTGAAGTCCTGCGGCCGGTGGCGGGCGCTGGCCGACCAGGTCCACAATCTCCCTGAGCGTCAGCACCCGGTCGGCCGTGCCTTGACAGCCGAAGAACGGAAGCGGCTCTTCCAGGCAGCCGCGTCGAGTCCTGAGTGGGAGCACGTGTACTGCGCCGCGATCGTCGCCCAACACGTCGATGCGGCCGGTCGAGGTGAAGCACCTTCGCCGCTGCGACGTGGACCTCGTCAAGCGGCTCGTGCACGTTCGGCGGAGCAAGAACGAGACGAGCCACCGGGTCATCCCGCTCGACGCATCGGCCATCGAGGCAGCCGCACGGATGTTCGAGCGCGCGGACCTGCTCGGACACACCGAGCCGGAGCATTACCTCTGGCCGGCCTGCCAGTGGGGCCGCTACGACGGGACCAAGCCGATGCTGAAGTGGGACACGACCTGGCGCGCGCTGCGGGACACGGCGGGCCTGCACGGGCTGCGCTTCCACGACCTGCGCCACACCATCATCACAGAGCTGGCCGAGATGGGAGTGGCCGATCACGTGCTCGAATCGATCAGCGGTCACCTGTCGCGCCGGATGCTGGAGCACTACTCGCACATCCGGATCGACGCGAAGCGCCAGGCGCTCGACGCGCTGGACACCGCTCGACGCGGCGAAGCGGGAAACGGCAATGCAGCTAACGCCAATGGGGAAGCAGCAAATGCAGCCGAAATCGAGACGATCGTGGAGGTGTCCGACGACCTCACGTCACAGTCACGTCACAGTCTGCTTTTGCAGGGCTCGCCGCCCTCCGGTAAACTGTTGATTCCACTCAAACGGAGAGATGTCCGAGTGGTTGAAGGAGCACGCTTGGAAAGCGTGTGTAGGGGAAACTCTACCGAGGGTTCGAATCCCTCTCTCTCCGCCATTACCTAGCCGTAAGGCTATGTAGAATCAGTATTTACGTCTCTTAGAATCGTGTAGGCCCTCAATTTATCCCACATCCGGTCAGGTGATGCGGCGGACCGGGAGGGCATTGAACGAGAGAGGGGCGTCCGACGGGAACCTTCAGCCCCTATCCTGAAAGCGGCCGGAACGACTGGGCAAGTTGCTGGGCGACAGCGCCGCCGTCACGGCGCTCTTAGACCGCCTGCGCGCACGTCCTCAAGTGCGGGCCGCGCACCAAGGTCCACACCGACTTGCGCACCGAGGACGCGACGAAGTAGAACTCACAGGTCTCGGCCGCCATGCCCCGTGGTGGCCGCCGGTTTTGAAGTGTCGATCAATGGCCGGTTTTCGAGGTGTCCACCGAGGGCAGCGCCTGGCCGAGGTCCCGGGGCTGGGTGTCGATTCCGCGCCGCAGATCATTGCGGAGGTCGGTGCCACGGCTGCGACGTTTCCGTCACCCAAGCACCTCGCTTCCTGGATGGGTGCCTGCCCGGGCAACAAGGAGAGCGCGGGCGTGAACTACAGTCACCGCTGCCCCAAAGGCAACCGCCAGATGCGACGTGTCCTCAATCAGGCCGCTAACTTGCCGTGAAGTGCCAAGGGCACGATCTTCGCCATCGTGTATCGCCGTCTCGTTCCGCGCCTCGGACACGCGCAAGCCATCGGGGCTATCGCCCACCGCCTCTGTCGTTTGATTTGGAAGATTCTTCACCAGGGCATTCGGTACGAAGTACGTGTCCGGCCGTCAGCAAAGCGTCGATGCAAGCGCGGGCGCAAGATGATCCGGGAACTCCGAAGCCTTGGCTACCGGGTCGAGCTCGTGTCACCCCCGACGACGGCGTGAGTGATTTTCGAACCTGGCTGATCAGCGCGGCGTGACGCGCAGGGGCTCGGAAGGTCTTCTTTTCTCCCTTTTCTCAGGGGACCTGCAGAGATCGACAAACTGACGACCTCGGCCTCCTGTCTGAAGCTTGTATACATTGCTCGGACACAGTCAAGTGTTGCGCGTCGGCTGGTGTATGCTCCCGACCAGACCGATTGGTCTAGTTGGAGTCCGCGCAGCGTGAGTCGCCTCGGCATCAGCACTGCGCCACACCGTGAAGCAGAAGGAGGAATGGCTTATGTTGTGTCACAACACCCAGATTAGCCGCCGTAGATGGCAGACGGCATTGCGGTATTCGTTGTCCCTCTCATTGAGCTTCGCCGGCGCGGCGGCGTATGCGCAGGCGCCCGCGCAAGAGCAGGCAGTGACCTGGACTGCCGACGATGCGCAGCTGAAGTGGGGGCCGTGCCCGTCGTTCCTGCCCAAAGGCTGCGGCATCGCCGTTCTTCACGGCGATCCCGCCAAGGACAACGTCGACGTCTTCCTGAAAGTGCCAGCCAAGTCCAGCCTCCCGCTCCACTGGCATACCTCGGCAGAACGCATGGT
>JACDDJ010000741.1 GCA_013817065.1 Acidobacteriota bacterium | reverse complement strand
ATACGCGAGTCCCAGCCGCGGCGCCCAGTTGTTCCTGTCGGTGTCGATCAGTCCCCGGTCCGACCATGAGCGGCCGTTGTCGCCGGCGCGGATCACCTGAACGGCGGGAAAGGCCGCCAAATCGAGAGTGGTCATCCGGTCCTGGGTATCGAACATGGGGCTGGTCAGCTCATACCGGAGGCCGAGGTTGAGCGTCAGCCGCTCGGCAATCTTCCAGTCGTCCTGTACGTAGAACATGTAATTGCGCTCGCGGAGCTGCGCCTGCTGAAGCGTGCTGTACTGGCGCGAGCTCGTCATGCCCAGCAGGAAGTCCCCCAGGCTGATGCCGGTGAACCTGCCGTTGAAGGCGAAGATGCCGCGGTTCTGAGGCGCGCCGACGATGTCGGACTTGATCCAGCGGATGTCCGCGCCGAGCTTCAGCGTATGGCGTCCCGCGAGCCATGTCAGGTTGTCGAGGATCTGAAAGGTCCGGGCCAGCTTGTAGTTCGGGGTGAAGCCTGCCTCCCCCAGCACGGTGTAGCCGAAGGCGCCGCCGAAGGTGAGACGCGCGAGGCCGGTCACCCCGTCGGTCGGCGCCACGCGCAGCCCGAACTGTTCGTTCACAGACTCGCCGACGAGCGGATGCTTGTCGGTCTCGAGGCTGCTGAAACCGTACCGGACCTCGTTGAGGAGTCTCGGGCCGAAAATGTGCGTCTCGGAGGCGGCGACGCTGATCGCCCGGTTGTCGTTCAGCGATTGCTCGTTGTTCGACGCGCCGATCGCCGGAGGCGCAAACGGTCCTTCGCCATCGTCGCGGACGAGCATGCGGCTGACGCGCACGAACGCCTTGTCCGCGTTCGAAAAGTTGTGATCGGCGCGGACGTCGATCTGGATGCGGTCGTTCTCATGACGCGGAGACGACAGGTAGTTCTGACGGGTCGGCCCCGCGAAGTTCGGCGCCGGCCACAGCGCGAGCAGCTGCGCGGCCACGGGATCCCAGCGTGGCCTCGGGATCGTGTTTCCCGGAAACGGGGCGGCGGTGGCCGGGTCGCGCACGGTCACGAGGCTGGCGTCGAAGACGCCGTTGCGCTGGGCCAGCGTGGGCACCGTCGACAGCGAGCTGCCGCTCGATCGGACGCGGAGCGCCTCGATGCTGCCGAAATAGAACGTCCGATTGGTGCGGATGGGGCCGCCGATCGTGAACCCGTACTGATGGCGGCGCAGCACGTCGGGATCCGCTTTGCCATCGCCGTCGCGATCGGTGTAGTCAAACGCATCCCGGGCATCGAACGCGTCGCTGCGGAGGAATTCGTACGCCGTGCCGCGCACCTTGTTGCCGCCCGACTTGATGCTGACGTTCATGACCGCGCCGGCATTGCGGCCGAACTCGGCCGAATAGTTGCTGGTCTGGATCTGAAACTCCTGCACCGCGTCCAGGCTCGGGATCAGCACCTGCGCCTTGCGGTCCTCCATCCCGAGCACCTGGGAGTTGTTGTCGACCCCGTCGAGGATGAAATTGTTCTGCGTGGCCCACTGGCCGTGCGAATTGAAGCCCCCCTCCTGATCGCGGTGCCCGATCGCCGGCAGGACTCCCGCGACCAGTACCGCCAGGCGCTGGAAATTGCGTCCGTTGAGCGGCAGCTCCCTGATCTCCTCCTCCTTGATGACGTGCGCAAGCGCGGAGGTCCCGGTCTCGAGCAGAGGCGCGGTGGCGACGACCGCCACTTCCTCCGTCACGCTTCCCACCCCGAGCTCGAAATCGGCGCGGACCCGGCTCTGGGCGTGAATGGCGATGCCGTCGCGGACGCTGCGCTTGAAGCCGGTGAGCTCCGCGGTCACCCGATAGGATCCAATCTTCAATCCCGGCAGCGTGAAGAGCCCGCCACCGTCAGTGACGACCCTGGTCGTCACGCCGGTGTCGATCGCTTCACCCGTGACCGTCACGCCGGGCAGCACGGCGCCGCTGGCGTCGGTCACGCGTCCGGTGATCACTCCCTGATCCTGCTGCGCGAGGGCGGCGCCAGGAAGCACGGCGAAGGCGAGCCACAGTGTCCACGTCCACATTTTCATGTGCCTCCCCCTGGTGCCGGATCGACGCCATCGGCACCGTTCCATGCGCGCACTATATGGCACTTCATGAACCCTTTCAAACGGACGGGTCCGATCAACGTTTCCGCTGGACAAAGGCTCCTCTACAGCCGGAAAGAGATTGGACTGTCGCTGTTCAACCTGGCGAACGACCCGGGGGAAGCGTCGGACGTGGCCGCCCACAATCCAGCCGTCGTCCAGAGACTGCTGGAATATGCCGAGCGGGCCCGCGAGGATCTGGGTGACTCCCTGACCCGGCGGACCGGAAAGAACATCCGGACTGCCGGGAGGATGTGAGACCGCGAACCTAGCGGAGGTGCGTGACGATCACATCGAGCATGCCGATGCGGCGGCCGGCTGCGTCGCCGCACGCAGCGACGACAGGCACAGGAGGGCGAGCGCGACGCCACAGCGGACGACCGAGCGGCGGTAGGACATCACCTCGGGCCACGGGGCCTGCCCGGAAGCCATCTGGGCTCTTCCAGTGTCGCGCGCCATTTTTTCCACGCGGTTTCGAGCGCCTTGACC
>JACDDJ010000740.1 GCA_013817065.1 Acidobacteriota bacterium | reverse complement strand
CAATTTGGCTGCAGAAAAGCGACTTCCGGCCAGCGGGCCGACGCGGGTGTCCCGTAAGACCCGCCCGCTGAACTGCCCCAGTGAAGGGGCGTCAAACGGGACACCCTGCCACTTGCGCATTTCGTCCAAGGGGGCAGTCCGCGAGAGCGTCGGAACCGTCGAGTTGCAGCGCTCCGATTGGGGCGGACGAATGCTTGAACCCGATGGAGGAACGCGTATTCGGACTGTGTCGGGCCGGTTCGCGTGAGGGATGATGTGCGCGTGTTCGAGACCGTCGAGTTCACGTCGGAGGGTGCGATGTTGCGCGGCCGCCTGTACCGCCCGGCGCGCCCAGGCGCTGCTCCCGTGGTCATCATGGCGCACGGCACATCGGCCACGATCACGATGACGACCGACCGCTACGCGGAAGTCTTCCGAGACGCCGGCTTCGCGGTCCTGCTCTACGACCACCGCAATTTCGGCAACAGCAGCGGCGAACCGCGCCACGAGATCAACCCGTGGGTGCAGGCACGGGGCTACTGCGACGCCATGACCTTCATCCAGTCGGACTCCGGTATCGACCGCAAGGCGATCGCGATCTGGGGTGACAGCTACAGCGCAGCCGAAGTGATCGTGGTCGGGGCAGTGGATGAACGCCCGGCCGCCGTCATCGCGCAGGTCCCCGCGATCGGTTCACAGCTTCCGCGGCCGGACCACGACGGCTCGTCGTTCTCGGTCATGCGTGACACCCTCCGCGACGGCGTCGTCGATGCCCGGCCGTACGACCGACCCGGCCCGCTACCGGTGGTCTCAGCCGACCAGCTCAACACGCCATCGCTGCTCAAGCCCATCCAGGCATTCCGGTGGTTCATCGAATACGGCGGCCGATACGGCACGGGATGGGAGAACCAAGTCACCCGGGTTCTGCCGGCGACGCCGTGTCCATTCAACGCCGCGATCGCCGCGCCGCACCTACGCCACCCGCTATGCATGATGATCGCGCCGGAGGATGAGATGCCGGGCGCGAACCCTACGGTCTCGCGCGCCGCGTTCGCCTCCGTACCGGAACCCAAAGAGCTCTTCGAGATCGACGGCGGTCACTTCGGGCTCCTGCACCACCCCAGTGCTCTATTCGAACAAGCCAGCAGCACCCAGACCGACTTCCTCCTGCGAACCTTCTCCTAACAGGCACAATGGAGGTTCCCGACAGCGGCTCAACTAACTCGTCGCCGCGCCGCGCACCCCTCGGAGAGCACGAGCGACTGATCGCACCCCCCGGCACGCCAGAGCATTCGCTGCCGCATTCCATGCGGAGCGCTATCGCGGCACTCGCAGTCCGGCACTTGCAGGGATCACCGGAGCGGGCCGGGCGTGGACGGTGTCGATGATCTCGGCGTTGTCGATGCCCTGCAGGTACACCGAGGTTATGCCCAGGTTGGCGTGTCCGAGCTGGCGCTGGATGACGACCGGTGGGACTCCCTCGCGGGCCATCTCGACGGCATGGGCGTGGCGTAGCTGATGCGGCGCGAAGCGGCGACGAACGCCGGCGGACGCGGCCACGCGTCGCAGCTGGTCCCGCGCCGCGGCCGCCGACCACGGACGTCCGCACGTCGGGCCGTGGATGACGCACAACAGCGCGCCGACCGGAAGGCCCACGCGGATCCCAAGCCAGGGTCGCAACCGCTCCCACGCCCAACGAACCATCCCGACCTCACGGCGCTTGCCGCCCTTGCCTCGGCGCACGAGGATGGCCCCGCGCGCGGCATCCAGATCGCTCTCTGCCAGCGCCAGCGCCTCACTGATACGCAGCCCCGCCCGCCAAAGCAAGATGATCAGGGCACGCAGCCGAGCGCCCGCTGCCCCATCTCCGGCGACGCGCATGACCGCAACGATCTCCTCCACGCTCGGCGGATCGGCCGGATAGCGCAGACCCTTGTTTCGCGGCGGCCGACCGCCGTGGTAGTCCGGCATCGTCGCCGGCGAACGACGACGGCCCGCAGCATCCAACAGCACCGACTCCATGACTCCTCCTCACGTGACGAGAACGAAGCCAGCGTGCCCCTCGCGCGAAGCAGCAGCGACGTCGTGGGGACGCGCGCCTGAACGCATCTCCTTCTGATGGCGAGGCCCGCTCAGAGGGTGGGTGGCCCCGGCCGGCGGGCGCTTCATTCTCCGGAGGACTCAAGGTCGAAGTGCTCGGCTAAGCGCTGCAGCGTGAAGGGTTGGCGCAGTTTCGCCACGACATTCTGGTTGGCGAACATGCCTTTCTCCCAGACGGCGTCGTCGCGGTCGCGGACATCGATCCATTTGATGCGAGCGAGGTACTCGGAGAGTTCCTCGCTTTCCGCGTCCTCATCCATGTTGGAGGCCTTCAACTCGGCCCGCAAGATCGGCAGCCGCTCCCCGTCGTGTTCGACGAGGAAGTCGTTGATGCGGACAGCCTCGTCGATGACCTCGCCGACACCAACGTAGCCGGTGCCGGGGATCGCGGCGAAGATGCGGGCGCCGACGAAGAGGTTGCCCATCGCGCGGCGGTGCTTCTCGCCGTGGCCGGCCGACACGAAGCCGTAGCGGCGCATGTCGTCCCAGTTGCGGTGGTCGTCGTTCTCGCCGGCGG
>JACDDJ010000143.1 GCA_013817065.1 Acidobacteriota bacterium | reverse complement strand
GCGGAGGGGATAACTTCTTCCGCCAGGAACCAGCGGGTGATAGACGCGGGCCCTCTTCGAGTCCCGCTCTTCCGGGGCGATGCCGAAATCTCCCACGACGCCCACGACTTGATGCCACGGTTCGTCTACGGACCTCGCCGCGTTCTGCTGTGTCAGGTCGCTGTAGCGAAGGCGCCGGCCGATCGGGTTGTTGCCTGCGAACGCCACCTGTGCCAACGACTGGTTCACGATGACGGTCCGGGCGCCTGGCCGCAGATCGCCGGAGTCGAACGCACGGCCGGAGAGGATCGGGGTGTCCAGCACGTCGAAGAAGTCCAGAGCGATCGAGGCCGAGGAGACTCGACGGTGGCTGGAACTTCGGTCCACGAGCGCGGCGCCCCCCTCGTCGACCTCGATTTGACGGGAGGGGTGATCCATCAATGGCAGCACGGTGGCGATCGTTACGCCCCTGACGCCCGGTTCGGTCTCGAGTCGTCGCTCGAGCTCCTGAGTCGCCGAGGTGAATCTGCCCTGGAACGTCGCGCCGGCCCCGCCAGGCACCCTGTCGCGGTCCATCGCAATCGTCGCGGCGAGATACTGTTCCGGAACAAGGCCGGCGTTCGCGGCCCGTGCCCACCTTGCTACGTCTTCATAAATCGCGATCACGGGAGTCGGGACGATAGCCATGACCGCGACCTGCATGACGATCAGGACCGTCCAGATGCCGCCGAAGCGAAGGCCGCCGCCGCCCGGGCCCGACTGCCTCAGGCGCGTTCCGAGGCCGCGGGTCACTTTGAGGCCCGGGAGAAGGCCTGCGATTGCGGCGGCCACCAACGTCAGGAACCCGGCGTACAGCAGGGTCCCCGGAGAGACGCTCGAATGGAGCCAGAAGGGAATGCGATTCCCGAACACGTTCTCCGTGACCATCGCGAACAGCGCCTGCCAGGTCAGTTGCGCGGACGTCACCGCGACGAGGGCTGCGACCATCGCCAGCACCAACGCTTCCACGAACAATTGCCCGATGATCCGCCCGCGGCCGGCGCCGAGCGCGGCTCGCACGAGGATCTCGTTTTCGCGCGTAGCGGCCCGGGCGAACATCAACAGCGCGACATTGCCGCAGACGAGAAACACCAGCAGAACACTCAGCAGGTTGCCCCAGAACACTTCCGTGGCGCTGTCGGCCGAAAACGAGCCGAAGATCGACTCGATGTAGGGCACGACCCGCGGCTTGAGGTGCGCGTGGGTGTCGGGAAACGCGGCGGCAGTCGTGGCGCCGAGGACGGTCAGTTCCGGCTGCGCGGCTTGGAGCGTGGCGCCAGGCGCCAGCCTGCCGAATACCCGCAGCGCGGGGCTTTGCTGCCGTGGGTAGTTGACGGGATCCAACCTGAGAGGCACCCAGAAGCTATGCGCCAGAGGAAAACGAAAGCCCTCAGGCATGACGCCTACGATGGTATGGGGAACGTTGCCGAGACGCACCTCCCTTCCTATTGCGTTGGGGTCGGACTCGAATCGCGATTGCCAGACGTCGTGTCCGATCAGGACGACCCACGGTGCGCCGGCCTTCTCATCGGCCTCGACCAGGGGCCGCCCCAGAACGGGGCGCTCCCGGACGACACGAAACGTCGCCGCGCTGATCTCCGCTACCGCGACCGGCTCCGGCGCGGCATTGCCGACGATCACGTTCCAGTTGCGATCACGATACGCCGCCAGGTCCTGCACGGACTTCACGGCGTCACGCCACGCCACGAAGTCATGAAGGGTCGGCGGTCTCTCAGCGTGATTGGCGGTGTCGACCATCACGATCCCGACAATCCGCGCGCCGCCGTCAAGAGGCAGCGCAGGGTGCATGAACTGGGTGTAGAACTCGAAGGCGACGATGCCGCTGCAGATCGCGAAGGCCATCGCCACAGTTCCCACGACCGTCAGGCCGATGTGCTTTACGAGCAGCCGCAGGGCGAGCCGGACGTCCAACGACAGGCCGCGCAACGGCGTCCAGCCGACGTTCATCTTTGTCACTGTGCGGCCATGCGCGACGATCATCTTGAAGAACGCGAAGTGATCGCGAATGCAGATCCAGCGTTTCCGCCAAGTCAGGCCTCTGCGCGACGCGTCCTCGTACTCGGCCTGCATGTCGGCGATCGCCGGATCGACCAGGTAGTCCATAGTGCTCGCGGGGAGCAGGCGCGCTGCCAAGGCCCGAAGCCGCGTGCCCGGCGGCTTCACCGCCCCACCTCCGGCACTAACTGCTTCGCGCCGCTGGTCCAGGCCGCGAACATGCGCCGTCCTAGAGGTGTCGCCGCATAGATGCGTCGCGGCAACCCACCTACCCCAGACGGTGCGGCCTCGAGCTTGGACGTGATGTAGCCCTTCTCTTCCATCCGACCGAGCGTGACGTAGACGGTGCCCCGCTTCAGGCGGCCGGCCGATGCGGCGACGAGCTGCAGGCCGTACGAATCCTGCTCCCGGAGCAACTCGAGAACCAAGAGCTCTTTGGGAGAGAGTGTGAGAACGCGAGGATGCGAATCGGCCACGGCGGCACAGTCTTACATCGATGTAAGACTTCTGTCAACGAGCAATCACGCTGCGATTCCGGTGAACTTCACGTTCCAACCTTTCGCAAATCCCCGTACCGGTACCATTCTTCGCTCGCTTGACCCTGCACGAGCTTCGGCTGGCAGGCCATCCTTCGCTCGCCCCGTAATCAGCGCCATCAGCGGATATTCGCACTAACAGCGTCGGGCTTCAGCCGGACTGTACGAGCATGTAGACTGATGCCGGTCAACGGATGACGCTCGTCCCCGGCACGCGCCTCGGCCCGTACGAAATTCTCAACCACGCCGGCAGCGGCGGGATGGGCGACGTCTACAAGGCGCGCGACACGCGCTTGAACCGTACGGTGGCGATCAAGGTGCTGCCCGAAGATTTTGCTGCCGACGCCGACCGCCGCGAGCGCTTCGAGCGCGAAGCGCGGGTTGTCGCCTCCCTCAGCCACCCGCACATCTGCGCGCTGCATGACGTTGGCTCGGTGCCGTCGAATGTCTCGGGTGAGGCGACGCGGTCTTACCTGGTCATGGAGTACCTCGACGGAGAGACGCTCGCCGAACGTCTCACGCGCGGCGCCTTGCCGACCAATCAAGTCGCCACCTACGGCGCAGCCATCGCGCGAGCGCTCGCGACCGCTCATCGCCAGCAGATCGTCCATCGCGATCTGAAGCCGGGCAACATCATGCTGACGCGCGCTGGTGTCAAACTGCTCGACTTCGGGCTGGCAAAGACCGCCGAGCCGGTGTTCCACGGAGGCGGCGATCATTCGACACAGGCGATCGGCAATGTGACGATGCCGGGTGCGGTGGTGGGCACGTTGCCGTATATGTCGCCCGAACAGCTCCAGGGGTCTTCGGCGGACCAGCGAAGCGACATCTTCGCTCTCGGCGCCGTGTTGTACGAGATGACGACTGGCGGCCGCGCATTCACGGGCTCGAGCCCGGCGGCGGTTTTGTCTGCGATTCTCACGTCGGAACCGCCAGGCCTCTCGGCGTCGGCGCTCGACTGCGTCATCCGGACGTGTCTCGAGAAGGATCCGGACCACAGGTGGCAGTCCGCTCACGACGTGGCGATCCAGCTCGAGTCGTTCAACCGCGGTCACGAGGGAGCGTCTGTAGAGTCTCGGTCGACGCGGTATCTGCCGTGGGCGGCGGCGGCGGCCGCGATTGCAGTCGCCGTGATTGGGCTCGCGTGGGGAGCACGCCGATCGTCGGAGCCGACCGACTCTGGTACGCCGTCCATTCGCCGGATGGTTGCCTTTCCCCTGCCACCGCCGGCGCGGGGCGCATTCACGCACTCGGTGGAGTGGGCGGCTTCGGCGGTGGCACCCGACGGGAGCGCGATCGCTTATTCCGCCCGCGCCGCCGATGGCGTCGTGAAGCTGTGGCTTCGCCGCATCGACTCGGCCGACGCGCGTCCGCTCGACGGTACGGAGGGTGCGACGTCCATGTTCTGGAGTCCCGATGCGCGCTCGCTGGCCTTCTTCGCTGCCGGCAAGCTGAAACGTCTCGAGGCTGCCGCCGGCGGCGCCCCGGTCACGATTTGTGAGGTCCGGGAAGGTATCGGGCAGATGGGCACCTGGGGCGCGGACGGCCGGATTCTTTTTGCATCCGTGCAGGGGGAGGCGCTGCTCGAGGTCGCGGCATCAGGCGGCACAGCGATCGAAGTGCGTAAGCCGACCGGCGCCGAGGGTCCGCAGCGACTCACCTGGCCGATGTTTCTGCCCGACGGCCGGTCCTATCTCTATCTGGCTTCGTATCCGGACGACAGCGGCGTCGTAATGTTCTCCCCCAGCACCGGAGAACCACAAAGGGTAATGGAGGTCAAGTCAAACGTCCAGTACGTCGACCCCGGATACCTGCTTTTCGGGAGCGACGGCAGCCTCGTGGCCCGACAATTCGATGCAGTGACCGGGACGGTCAGTGGCGATCCGATGGTCGTGAGCGACACCGTGACGTACTTCAAGTCGACCGGCCTGGCGCATTTCTCCGCAGGGCGAACGGGCGTGGTTGCCTATCAGCCGCACGGTGACGAATCGCGTATCGCGCTCTTCGATCGATCCGGACGACAGACTGTCCTCGTCAGTACGGGCAACTACGGCACGCTCAGCCTTTCCCCGGATGGGCGCAGGGTGTTGTTCGGGCGGATGGACCGGCGGATGTCAACGCTGGATATCTGGATGCTCGAGCTCGAACGCGGCGTCGAGAACCGGGTGACGAACGACCCTCGCACGGACGCGTTTCCCTTGTGGGGGCCGGCCGATACTCTCATCTTCTCGGTGGCGCAAGGCTCATCGCCGCGGCTGTTCCGCAGGGAGCTCGCAACGGGCAAGGATCAGGAACTGTCGCCGGCCGGAAGCGGCCTCCAGCAGCCCACATCTGTCTCGGCGGACGGTCAGTTCATTCTGTATGCGCAGCGCACGCCGCGAGGGAATTTCGATCTCATGGTGCGCCGGCTCGCCGATAACACCACGATCCCTTTCCGTGAATCCGCAGCAGACGAATCGGATGGCCGGTTTTCTCCCGAAGGACGCTTGGTGGCATATACGTCCGATGAAAGCGGCCGTTCCGAAGTCATCGTGGCGCCATTTCCTTCGGGCCAGGGCATGACCGTGTCGATCGAGGGCGGACGAGCTCCACGCTGGAGCGCCGATGGCCGGGACCTGTTCTTCATTGCCGCCGATGGGGAGTTGATGGCAGCGCCGATCCGAGCGACTCCAGCCATAGAGGTGGGGCGCCCCGTCCGATTATTTGCAACGCGAACCGACGGAGGTTGGGGCGACTACTCGGTGACGCCCGAGGGTCAGTTCATGGCCGTCGTCCGCACGCAGGTCGGATCTCAGCAGCCGATGACCGTACTGGTGAACTGGCCCCAGACGCCACTGCGCTGAGGTCACGCCGGCAAGCGAGGCCGACGAAGGCCGAGTGCTGCTATTCTCCTCGTGCAGAGTAGTCACAAGTCTGCTAGCTCGTACGTTTTGAGAGGGGTGCCGGGGCGAACCGCGGATATACTTCGTTCCCTTCCATGCCGCTTCCTGGAGATCAGCTCGGTCGGTTCACCATCGGCGAGACCCTCGGGTCCGGCGGGATGGGCACGGTATACCGGGCCCATGACGCGCGGCTGCACCGCTCGGTCGCGCTCAAGATGATCGACGGAGTGCCGGGCAAGGACACGGTGCGCCGTATTCTGCGTGAAGCGCGCGCGGCGTCTTCCCTGAATCACCCGGGGATCTGCACCGTTCACGATGTCGTCGAACATAACGACGACGTGTTCATCGTCATGGAGCTCGTCGAGGGGCAACCGCTGTCTACGGTCATACCGGCCGGCGGACTGCCCGTTCCACTTGCCCTTCAGTACATGCGGCAGATCGTCGATGCGCTGGCATTTGCGCATGCGCGGGGCATTGTGCACCGAGACCTGAAGGGGGCGAACGTGGTCGTGACCTCCGACGGCCGACCCAAGATCCTCGACTTCGGCCTGGCCGTTGAGGTCAGCGGTCCGGGAGGTGCCACACCGACGATGTCTCTCGATACTCTCAACCGGTCGCGGGTCATTGCTGGCACGCCGGCCTATATGTCGCCGCAGCAGCTCCGGGGGGAGCCGAGCGACCAGCGCGACGACCTCTGGTCCGCGGGTGTGCTGCTGTACGAAATGCTCACCGCCAGGCGGCCATTTTCCGGTGCAACGGTCGTCGCGGTCGGCAACTCGATCCTCTCCGACCCGCTGCCGCCGCTGCCGGCCGGCGTGCCGGCAGGCGTGCGGGCCCTCGTCGAACGGATGCTCGCCAAGAGCGCCGAGGCGCGTTTTCAACGTGCCGACGAGATGCTGTCGAGCATAGACGCACTGCTCGCGACCACCGAATCAGCTGTCGATGAAACCGGCCGGGAGCCTGACATCCTTCCTTCGCCGGCTGCGCTCGCGCCGGGCAGAACGACCGTCGTCTCGCTTGTCGGCAGGGACGCGGAGCTTGTGCTCCTCAGGGAGGCCTGGACGCAAGCGCGCGAGCATGGACGGCAGCTCGTATTGATCTCCGGCGAGCCGGGAGTCGGCAAGACGCGCCTGTCTACAGAGTTCGCGCGGAGTGTCCTCCCGGACGGCAACGTCCTGATTGGACGGTGCGATCCGGAGGCGCTCATTCCATACCAGCCGTTCGTGGAGGCGCTCGAAGGGTTCGCGCGTGATGCTCCGCGTCGAATGCTCGAAACGGCATTTCGCGATGTCGAGAGCACGTCGGAGCTGGCGCAGCTCGTCCCGTCGTTCGAGCGCCGCCTGACGCTGGTGCCCGAGCGCATCCAGCTCAATGCCGAAGGCCAGCGGTACCGGCTGTTCAATGCGGTTGGTGCGCTGCTGGCCGCGGCGGCGCGTTCGCGTCCGCTGCTGCTGCTTCTCGAGGACCTGCATTGGGCGGACCGCGCGACGCTGCTGATGTTGCGGCACCTGCTGCGCAGCTCGGCGCTCGCGCCCCTGTGTGTTGTTGCCACCTACCGCGAGACGGAGGTCGACCGCGCCCATCCGTTCGCCGAGATGCTGGCGGACCTTCGCCGGGAGCAGGGAGTTGCCCGGATCCCGCTGCGGGGTCTGCTGGAGAGTGCCGTCAACAGCTTCATCGAAGCTTCCGTAGGCCGAACGTCCGGGGCCCTTACTTCGCTCGTTTCGGACCGAACCGAAGGCAATCCGTTTTTCATGACGGAGGTCCTGCGTCACCTGGGCGAAACGGGGGCACTCGACCGCCTCGTGTCGGCGGGCGCACATTCAAGAACGCGCGAGGTTCACGTGCTGCCGGAAGGCGTCAGAGAGGCCGTTGAGAGCCGCCTTGCGACACAAAACGAGACGGTCAACCGGGTGCTCGCGCAGGCCTCGGCGATCGGGCGGGACTTCGAGTTTGCGGTCCTCCAGGGGGTTGCTGACATTCCGGAAGACGACCTGATCGATGTGCTGGATACCGCGATCACCGCACGGCTCGTGCAGGAAGTGCCGGGCGCGGCCGGGCGGTACACGTTCACTCATGCGCTCGTGCGCGAAACACTTTACGGCCGCCTGACGACCGCGCGGCGCGCGCGGCTGCATCGGCGCGTCGGCGAAACGCTCGAGCGGCTGTCCACGCCGGGGCGGGAACCTGTCGCGGACCTCGCGTTCCACTTCTCACAGGCGGTGTCCGGCGGTGACATCGATCGCGCCGTGAGATACGCGGCTCGCGCTGCCGAAGCCGCAGCGGCGGCGTTTGCGATGGAAGAGGCCGCCCGGTTCTACCAGCTGGCGCTGGAGGCGCTCGATCTTGCCCCCGATCCCGCTGCGACGCTGGCACAGCGGATTGAGTTCCGGATCCGGCGGGGACGCGCATTCGGCGACGTCGCTCAGTGGGCGGCGGCGAAGGTGGAGCTCGAGGCAGCTCTCGAGCTCCTTCCTGCCGATGATCGCGAGCGGCGGTGCGAGCTCCTGGTTGACCTGGCCAAGTACTCGTTTTGGCTCATGGACATTCCATCGCTGCTGCGCGTCTCCGATGACGCGCTCCGGCTGGCTGAGGAAGTCGGTCGGGACGACCTGTGGGCTGACATGACTGCCTGGGTAGGCGCGGCGCGACAGTCGGAGGGGGACCTCGCCGGCGCTCTGGACGTGATGACCAAAGCGGTCGAGCGTGCAGGGAGCATCCGCTCATTCGCGCTTGCGACGACCCCGCTTGCGCTGTATTTCCTCGGACGATCAGACGATGCGGCGGCACAGACCGTGGAGGCCGTGCGGATCTCGCGCGACCGGAATGATCCCACGTTC
This sequence comes from Acidobacteriota bacterium, assembly GCA_013817065.1. GTDB lineage: Bacteria > Acidobacteriota > Vicinamibacteria > Vicinamibacterales > 2-12-FULL-66-21 > JACDCA01. The sequence continues at coordinate 823 of JACDDJ010000143.1, read as the reverse complement.
CATGTCTACGCACTGGAGCATCATGGGCTCGCATTGACCGGATGCGGCCGCTACGACGAAGCGCTTCGCGTGTTCGACGAAATGCGGCACTTCGCACGGCAGCACGGCGTGCTGCAGCTGCTGGCGCGGGGCATCGCCATGAGTGCCGGCGTTTACATGGCGTTCGGCGACTACGAACAGGTAGCGACGACCGCGGAGGAAGCGCGCGAGCTGGCGCGCTCGCTGGCCTTCACGCCGCCACGCGTCAGCGCGGGCATCGACCTGCTGCTGGTCCGGGCGCGGCAGCACGAACCCGGCCAGGCCCAGTCGGTGCTCGACGAGGTGGCCGCGGTCGCGGCGTCGGCCGCGGGGTGGCACGGGTGGCTCTGGCGGATCCGCCTGTCGCAGGCGCGTGCAGAGCTGGCCTTCGCGCGCAGTGACTGGCGCGGGGCAGTGGAAGCGGCCGACGACGCCGTCCAGCAGTCTCGCGCCCGACGTCCCAAATACGAAGTGCTCGGACTGATTACCGCCTCACGCGCACGCTTCGCGCTGGGCGACCACGCTGCCGCCTCGCACCAGGTCGCGGCGGCGGTGGACATCGCGCGGCGCCTGGGTGATCCCGCTGTGAAGCTTCGAGCACTCGCCGCACACATCGAGATTGCCGGCGACGACGGTCTCGTCGTCGAAGCGCGGACCACCACCCGTGCGATGCTCGCGGCCATGTCGGACAAGCGGCTGCGCAAGTCGTTCATGGCGAGTGGTCTCGCGATCAGCAGCGGCTAGTCGGGACCGGGCGCCGGGGGCCCGACGGACGTGGGCTATCTGCGTCGGAAGAAGAATCCTC
>JACDDJ010000739.1 GCA_013817065.1 Acidobacteriota bacterium | reverse complement strand
GATGCAGAGCAGAAACGAGCCGATGACGAGGGTTGCAAAGGACCGGTCCTTCATCAGCGCCAGCGCATCCAGGCCAAGAGCGGCGCGGACGCTGACCGGCCCCGCCGCAGGTTTGGGGGGCGTGTGCGGCAGCAGCAGGGAATACAGCCCCATGGCGAGCGAGGCGGCGGCGGCAATCAGCAGCGGTTGGGCCGTCGCTTCGATTCCCAGCCGGCCGACGAGCAGGCCGGCGGCGATCCAGCCGATGGTGCCGAGCACGCGGATTTGCGGAAAGTCGCGCGCCGCATCCTTGACGTGGTGGAACGCCAGCGCGTTGGTCAGCGCCAGCGTCGGCATGTAGCAGAGGGTGTAGCCGAGCAGCACCAGGTACAGGCTGCCGAACGTCGTCAACGTGGATGCGTAGTAGAGCAGTCCGGCGCCGACAAGGTGCAGCACTGCGAGGATCTTCTCGGTCGCGAAGAACCGGTCGGCGATCATCCCGACAAAAAACGGTGAGATCATCGCGGCGACCGCCGTCGTGCCGTACACCAGCCCGATCTGTGAGCCGTCGAAGCCAAGCGTGGCGCTCAGATACGTGCCCAGCGTGACGTACCACGCGCCCCACACGAAGTACTGCACGAACATCATGCCCGACAGCGTCAGCCGTATCATCGGTTCTTCCTTCTGGCGTCGGCCCGGGCGGGCTACCGCACCCGGAACGTCAACATTGCCGACCGGTCAGCCGCCAGGCAGCTTGGCTTCCCGTCGCCATGTCCGTTCATCCCAACGGTGCTGTCGCACCCGCGGTAGCCTACACTATGTCGGAATGAGCGCTGTTCATTCGGACGCGCGGCATGGCCGGGCCGCAGCGTGACGACACGCGGGTTCTTTGAGAACGCTATAATCCGGCACCATGTCCTTCCCGTCGCGGCTACGCATCCTCCTCACCGCTGCCGTCGTGGCCCTTCTCGCTTCGCACCTGGGGGCACAAGGCGACGCGAAGCCGGTCGATAGCAACGACACCACACCGATAGAGCTGCGGTCACTTAAGTATCGGCTGATCGGTCCGGCCGCCGGGGGACGGGTGTCGCGAGCGGCCGGCGTGCCAGGCGATCCGAGCACCTACTACGCTGCGACGGCGTCGGGCGGCGTCTGGAAGTCGAGTGACGGCGGCACCACGTGGCACTCGGTGTTCGACGACCAGCCGGTGTCGTCGATAGGGTCGCTCGCCATCTCCCCGTCGAATCCGAACGTCGTCTATATCGGATCTGGCGAAGCGAACATCCGCGGAAACGTGGCGGCCGGCAACGGGATCTACAAGACGGTGGACGGCGGCAAGACGTGGACGCACGTCTGGAAGCAGGAAGGCCAGATCGGCACGATGGTCGTGCATCCCGGTAACGCCGATATCGCCTTTGCGGCCGTGCTTGGCAAGGCGTTCGGGCCCAACCCGGAGCGCGGCGTGTACCGAACGATCGACGGCGGGAAAACCTGGCAGCAGGTGCTCGAGAAGGACGATGACACGGGGGCGTCGGACATCGCGATGGACCCCTCGAATCCGGCTATTCTGTTTGCCGGCTTCTGGCAGGCGAGACGCACGCCCTGGGACCTGACGAGCGGTGGCCCCGGCAGCGGGCTCCATGTGTCGCGCGACGGCGGCGACACGTGGAAGCCGCTGAAGGAAAAGGGGCTGCCCGACGGGATCTGGGGACGGGTCGGCGTCGCGGTAGCGGCGTCGAACGGCAACCGGGTGTACGCCCTGATCGAAGCAGAACATGGTGGGCTGTTCAAGTCGGATGACGGCGGCGAAACCTGGGAGCTCGCGACCGCCAACCGCGCCATCCGCCAGCGGGCGTGGTACTACACCACCCTCACCGTTCACCCGACCAACCAGGAAGAGATCTGGTTTCCGCAGGTGCCGATGCTCCGCACGATCGACGGCGGGAAGACGCTGCAGTACATGAAGGGCTTTCACCACGGCGATCACCACGATCTGTGGATTGACCCGAGAGATCCCCGGCGGATGATCTCCGCCAACGACGGCGGCGTCGACATCAGCCTCAATGCGGGGAAGACCTGGGCGGCTCCCCCGCTGCCGATCAGCCAGTTTTACCACCTGTCCGTGGACAACAGCGTTCCGTATCGGATCGGCGGCTCGATGCAGGACCTGGGAACGGCGCAGGGGCCGAGCATGAATCCGCGTGGCGACATCACGCTGGCTGACTGGGTGGGCGTCGGCGGCGGCGAAGCTGGCTACGTGGTGTCGGACTGGAGCGACCCGAACATCGTGTACGCCGGGGAGTACCTCGGCATCATCACACGCCATGATCGCCGAACGGGCGAATCGCGCAACATCAGCGCGTGGCCGGACAACCCGTCGGGCTGGGGCGGTGAGGCGATGAAGTACCGGTTCCAGTGGACGGCGCCCATCCATGTGTCGCCGCATGACGCGAAGGTGGTCTATCACGCTGCGCAGGTGATCTTCCGCACGTCCGACGGCGGCCAGCACTGGGACGTCATCAGCCCGGATCTGACGCGCAACGACCGATCGAAACAGAAGTGGTCCGGCGGCCCGATCACCGGCGACAACACCGGGGTCGAGACCTGGGGGACGGTGTTCGCC
>JACDDJ010000738.1 GCA_013817065.1 Acidobacteriota bacterium | reverse complement strand
TGACTGTTCAACTCCTTGGTGATTGGCCGGGTGCCGCATTGCGGGCATGTCGGCTGTGTTTGGTGAACAGTCTGCCGGGGGTGGCTCGTATTACGTGGCGACAACCCGTTCTTGCAGCTGGTGTGAACGAAATCACAGTTCACGCGCGACCAACCGGTCGACATCGAATTCACGCCCGCGCAAGCGGGAGAGATCTCGTTCCCGTGCGGGATGAACATGCTGCGCGGCGTGGTTGTCGTGCAGGAAGGAGCGTGTATCGCTCTGAAGCAGCGAGCCATGAACTGTGTGATGTCCCGCCTGGATGGTAGGAGGGATGCGCTGGCGCCGGTGATCGGACCGTTCCTTGTGGTGCTACTTGTCGTCCTGATCGTCAGACTGACCAGGTCATAGCGATCCGAGGCTTCACGATACCGCAGACGGCCGATTGCACGAATCACCGACCTCTACTAGAGTAGTGATCCCTGTTCACGGTGTTCTGGAGACTCCAATGACGACTGAGACCTTGACCCGGTGGGCCCTGAAGGGGCGCGGCTACGAATACTGCAACTGCGATTTCGGCTGCGGCTGCAACTTCGGCGGTTTCCCCAACTCGAAAGACGGCAGCTGCCATGCGCTCGTCGGCATGGAAATCACGTCGGGCCGATGCGGCGACGTCGACTTGTCCAACGTCACCTGTGCAGCCGTCGTGGCGTGGCCGAAGGCGATCCACGAGGGCAACGGCAAGTGCGTGTTCGTGGTGCGGCCCGAGACGACCGACGAGCAGGTCGGCGCGCTCGCGCAGGTGCTCTCCGGCAAGCTCGGCGGCATGCCCTGGGAGTTGCTCGGACCGACGATGGAGGTCGTCGCGCTGCACAAGGTGCCGATCACGATCGAAGGGGAGGGGCGCAAGAGCACGTTCACGATCGAAGGGATCGGGGCCGGGCGCGGCGGCACCTTCAAGAATCCCGTCACCGGCGAGGAGCATCTGGCCAACGTCGATCTGCCCGACGGCTTCATCTGGAAGCTCGGGCAGTGCGGGCAGGGATCCTTCGAGGCCAGCTCCGACGGCGTCTCGGTGAAGGGCGACAAGTCGAACTGGATCTTCTACGAGTTCGACTGGTCGAATGCCTGACGGTCAGCTCGCGAGGAACCAGGCTCCGGCACCGATCATCGCCGCTCCGAGCACTCGACTCGTCGGCACGCCTGCCCGCCCGATTTTTTCGAGCAGCACGATGGCCGTGAGCCCGACGATCACGGTCAGGTTCATCTCGCCGCCGGCAAACAGCAGGAGCATCAGCGCCCAGCAGCAGCCGAGGCAGTAGACGCCGTGCTCGAGATCCATGCGGACGGCGCCGAGGACGCCGTTCCGTTACCGCTGCATGATGAACGCGAGCGGCGAGCGGCACTGGCGCAAGCACATCGCCTTCCACGGGGTGAGCTGATACACGCCCGCCAGCAGGAGCGTGATCCCGACGGCTGCCCGCTCGGGCATCTCCATCACCGGGTTCAGCACGAAGGCCCGGTGCAACGCCCGCACGTCAACCGACGGGTACGACCGCCTGTCGATGGCGCTCTTCGATGCGGCGTCGATCTGCATCCCCACCCGATCGAGGCGGCCCTGTTGGCGCTGCAATCGCCGATCTCTTTAAGCGAGGACACATCGCCTTTCGAGGGCGCGGCGCGGTATTTCCCAGGACGATGCGCTCAGCGCTGCGCCGCGCGCAACGCCTCCAGCAGGTGCGCGTGCGCGTACTTGGCGGCGTAGTCGGCGGCGGTCAGCCCGTCGGACGACTTCATGTCGAGCCGCGCGCCCGCCCCGACGAGCGCGCGCACCAGGCGATCGTGGCCGGGATCCTGGACCGCCGCGTACATCAGCGCCGTCATTCCGGTCGGCCGCTCGACCAGGTTCGGGTCGGCTCCGCGCCGCAGCAGCAGCCGAAGCGGCGCTTCGAGCCCGTGGGATGCCGCCATCATCAGCCCCGTGTGTCCATCCTGCGCCGCGTGATCCGGGCTGAGCCCACGGTCCAGCAGCAGGTCCAATACGGCGGTGTCCTCCTGCGTCACTGCGAGAAAGACCATCCGGTTCGTATTCCGTTGAGAGACGAGAAGTTTCGCCCCCGAATCCAGCAGGAGGCGCAGCTTCGTCGTGTCGCCCCCCTTGGCCGCGTCGCGCAGCGCCGACCAGTTGTTCGTCGACAGTGCATCGACCTCTGCTCCTGCGGTCAGCAGCCTCCGCACTACATCGCTGTGCCCGCTGTAGCCTGCCGCGACCATCAGGGGCGTAAATCCGCGGGCGTCTGCCACGTTCGGCTGTGCGCCTCTGCTCAGCAGCAGCTGCACCCGCTCCAATCCCCGGGTCGCGGCCCACATCAACGCCGTCGTCCCCTCCGTGTTCCTCGCATTCGGATCCGCGCCTGCGTCGAGCAGCGCCTTCATCGCCGCGGGCGTTCCGAACAGCGTCGTCTTCATCAGCGGCGTCGTCCCGTCCGTCCAGCCTTCGTCGGTCGCCGGTGCGGAACGCGGCCGGGGATCCGTGTCTGTCAGTGCTGGTGATGGACCCGGCCGGCGCGTCAGGATCAGCGCTGCCCACACCGGTCCGCCCCCGGGTACGGCGATCGTGTGCAAC
>JACDDJ010000142.1 GCA_013817065.1 Acidobacteriota bacterium | reverse complement strand
GGTCCATATAGTGCCGGCACCGGCACCGCCGTTACCGTAGACGCTTCGGCATCGTCGGACGCCGAGGGTGCGATCTCGTCCTACCTCTGGCGCTGGAGTGATGACGTCGTCATTCACGCGGCAGACGTCCCGGCCGCGGACGTCGTCGGCAGCTCCTGGGTCCGCACGTCGGTGTCGGATGCGGCGCGTGCCGTCGCGCTGCACAATCCCGATCGCGGCGCTGGCAAGCTGTCGGCACCACTGGCGTCGCCATCCAGCTATGTTGACGTCCGTTTCTACGCGGCCGCTGGTGTGCCGTATCGCTTCTGGATCCGCACCCAGGCGCAGAACGATGCGTGGACCAATGACTCGCTCTACGTCCAGTTCAGCGGACGCGTCGATGCGAACGGCAACCCGGTCGATCGCATCGGCACGACGCAGGGTGCCTCGATTGTGCTCGAGGAAGGCAACGGCGCTGGGGTAGCGGGATGGGGCTGGAACGATGACGCCTACGGAACACTCGCGGCACCGATGTACTTCGCGACGTCGGGTCCGCAGACGCTGCGGATCCAGCAGCGCGAGGACGGCATCATGTGGGATCAGATCGTCATCAGCGCGAATACGTATCGCTCGACGTCGCCGGGCGCGACGCGATACGACAGCGCGATCGTGTCGCCCGATCTCGGCACCAGCCGTTCCGCCGTCGCCAGCCACACCTACCCCGTGGTCGGCACATACCCACTCGTCCTCACGGTTGCGGACGCGGCAGACCTCACCGCATCTGCTGCCACATCCGTCACGGTCACGGCCGGTGGCGCGCCCTCGCCTGTGCAGCCGGCGCCGTCCGGCGCGGATGCGGGCGGCCCGTACAGCGGCAGCCTGTATCAGACCATCACGTTCGATGGTTCGCGATCGAGCGCGAGCGGCAGCGCTCAGTACTTGTGGGGCTTCGGCGACGAGATCGTGCTCGACACGTCGAAGATGACGACGGTGGGGAGCCGGTGGCAGAAGGTAGCGGACGGCTCGGCTGCCTCAGGCATGGCGGTCGAGAACGCCGACTTCCAGCAGCCGAAGCTCACGACGGCACTCGCCAGCCCCGGCAGCTATGTGGAGGCGACGTTCCGCGCCGCTCAAGGGGTCCCGTATCGCATATGGATTCGTATGCGCGCCGCATCCGACGCGTGGACGAACGACTCGATCTTCGTCCAGTTCAGCGGGGCAGTGGACGCCTCGGGCAACGCCGTGAACCGGATCGGTTCGACCAGCGCCATGGGCGTCGTGCTCGAAGAAGGCGGCGGCGCCGGCGTGCTTGGGTGGGGATGGGCCGACGGCGGATACGGCACGCTCGGCGACCCCATCTACTTCAACAGCACTGCCGAGCAGCGCATCCGGATCCAGCAGCGCGAGGACGGCTTGCGCATCGATCAGATCGTGATCAGCGCGGCGGCGTTCTACCAGGACGGACCCGGCCCGACGAAGCAGGACAACACGGTCGTCCCGCTCTTCCCGTCCGAGTCGCGCGGTGCCGTTGTGTCGCGCGCGTTCCGCGCCGCCGGGCTGTTCCCGGTCACGCTGCAGGTCGTGGACGGCGGTAGCACCGCGATCGCCAACACAACTGTCACGATCCGGTAAGAGGCGAGCGCCGGCGTTTACAACCGCGGGAGCAGTATCACCGCTCCCGCGGATGTTTCTCCGGGCGGGGCGAAGAGCCTGCCGCCGTGCTGCTCGATGACCCGGCGCGCGATCGCGAGGCTCAGCCCGGATCCGCCGCGCCATTCGTTGAACCGCTCGAGCGAGGCCGGGTCCGCCGCCGCAATCGCGTCGATTGTTTCGGGCTCGCCGAAGGCAAGTTTCGACACGGGGGCGCCGTCGAACTCGCCAGAGACGAGACGCAGGATCAGGCGATCGCTGGTCACGATCTCGCGGCGCAGCGCGGCAAGCAGTGCGGTGAGCGCCGACTTCAGCCGGGTCGCATCGCCTGACAGGCGCGCCTGACTGTCGCCGTCCAGGACCAGCCCGACTTCCCGGTCGGGCAGGGCCGGCACTCCCTCGAGCGCCTCGTTCAACACCCGGCCGAGGTCAACGGTAGCGGCGTTGAAGGTCGCGGTGCCGCCTTCGAGCGCCGAGAGCTCACTCATCTCGGTCACCAGTGCCGACAGCCTGCCGCAGGATTTCTCTGCTTCTTCGAGCAGCTTCCGCTGCTGGTCGCTGATCGGCCCGGCGCGCTCCTTCAACACCATCCGGAGATACCCGCCCACCACAGTGATCGGCGTTCGCAGCTCATGGACGGCCAGGGACAGCAATTTGGGCCACCGCGGCTCCGTGGCTTCGATGCTCATGACCGCATTCTTGCCCAATGGCGCCCTGCATGGGAAGCTCTGGCGCCCCTCCGGGGTTCAGGTGAACGTAGAATTGCTACGGAGCCAGACCATGCTGATCAAGACGACGCGAGAGATACCCGGATCTGAAATCACTGACGAGAAGCATTATCTGCAGCGGCGGGATTTCATCCGTCTTGTAGGCGGGGCTGCAATGATCGCGGGCGCCGCTCCCTGGCTCCAAGCCTGCGCTGCTGATCCTGCCGCCGCGGACTTCGCCGGGACCGCCGGTCCGGCGGTGGTGCCCGGCCAGACCGCACTCGCGAACGTGAAGCCGAAGGTCATCACGACAACCGAAAAGCTGAATTCCTTCGAAGACATCACCTCCTATAACAACTTCTACGAGTTCGGGATGGCTAAGAGTGATCCGCAGCAGTACGCGGGTGCGCTCACCACCAGCCCGTGGAAGGTGAAGATCGACGGGCACTGCGCCAAACCAGCTGACTATCATCTCGAGGATCTTCTCGAGCCTCAGCAGCTCGAGGAGCGGATCTATCGGTTGCGGTGCGTAGAGGGTTGGTCGATGGTGGTGCCGTGGGTCGGTATTCCGCTGGCCAGCGTGCTCAAGACGGTCGAGCCGACCGGCAAAGCGACGTTCGTCAAGTTCACGACGCTCCATCGTCCCAAGGAGATGATGGGCCAGAACAATCGCTCGTCGCTGGCCTGGCCCTACACGGAGGGTTTGCGCCTCGATGAAGCCATGAACCCGCTGACCATCCTCGCGGTCGGGTTATACGGAAAGACCCTGATGAACCAGAACGGCGCACCGATCAGGCTGATCGTGCCGTGGAAGTACGGGTTCAAGAGCATCAAGTCGATCGTCCACATCGAGCTCGTCGACCGCATGCCCCCGACCGCCTGGAATCAGTCCGCGCCCGAGGAGTACGGGTTCTACTCGAACGTCAACCCGCAGGTGGATCATCCTCGCTGGAGTCAGCGCACCGAGCGGCGGATCCCCGGATTCTTCAAGAGCCGTCAGACCGAAATGTTCAACGGCTACGGCGACCAGGTGGCGTCGATGTATGCCGGCATGGATCTTCGTAAGTTCTACTAGAGCGCCTGCGGCCCGAGCGAGCGGCCGGAGGGAAGCGCCGCTTTTGGGCGCCCGCGCGCGAGAGCGCGTGGGGGTGGGGCCCCACGCGCATTGATTAATGATGCTCAGAGTGAAGATCCTGCTGTTTGGCGCCGCGCTGCTGCCGGCCGCGCACCTGACGTACGGGATCTTCTTTGACGGCCTCGGCGCCAATCCTGCCGAAACGCTGCAGACGCAGACCGGCATCTGGGCGTTGCGCTTCCTGGTATTGACCCTCGCGGTGACGCCGATCCGGCGCGTGACGAAGTGGAATCCCATCATTCAGTACCGGCGCATGCTGGGACTGTTTGCCTTTTTCTACGCTTTCCTGCACCTGCTCGCGTACGCGGTGCTCGATCGTTACTTCGATTTCAGCGGTGTGTGGGAAGACGTCGTCGAGCGACCGTTCATCACCGCCGGGATGGTGGCGTTCATCCTGATGGTGCCGCTCGCAATTACGTCGACGAAAGGATGGATCCGTCGCCTGGGACGCCGCTGGCAGCTCCTTCACCGCCTCATTTACATCAGCGCGATCGCCGCAGCCGTCCATTACTTATGGAAGGTGAAGATCATCGGCGGCTCGCCGGTCTACTACGCGCTCATCGTGGGTGCGCTTCTGGCATTCAGGATCGTCTGGGCGATGTGGACGCGACGTCTGCGACCGGCCGCGCTACCGCGAACCTAGCTTTCCCCCCTGTTTTCCACGGCCGTCCGCCGTTCAATGTGCCAATTCACCCGTAACAGTGCCCCTTGCCTGAAATTTGTAAGCTCTGCAGTTCCCGCAGCCAGTAGCCTTGATCCATGCATAAGCCGATCAAATATGCCGAAAAGGCCCTGACGCTCACCGCGAGTGCTGGATGGAAGCTTTTCAGCGCCGCCAACAGAATGATCCCCGCCGGGAAGCCGTTTACGCCGGTGTGGTCCGACCTGCCGCTTCTCAAGTCCAAGGAGAAGGTGAAGCCACCGCTCGGATGGCCGCGCGAGACCGACTCGCTCTGCCCGATCTGCGTGCGCGAGGCGCGGCAGGAGATCGTCGACGGGAAGCGAGATTACAAGATCCTGCTGAACGAGAAGATCGGCGAGATCAAGGCCACCATCCTCGAACGTGACGGTAAGATCCTGATGGTCAAGGACTGCCCCCTCCACGGGCACTTCGAAGACGTGATGGCGATCGATCCGGCGTTCTTCAAGCATCTCGAGGACTCGTTCCCGGGCAGCGACATCCGCTCGCACAACGACGAGAAGCTCCACAATCACGGCAGCAGCACCATCAAGTACGGCCGCGGCGCGGTCCTGACGATCGACCTGACCAACCGCTGCAACATGATGTGCGACCCCTGCTTCATGGACGCGAACCAGGTCGGCTTCGTCCACGAGCTCTCGTGGGAAGACATCAAGACACTGCTCGACAACGCGATCTCGATCAAGCCGCGCCGGCAGATGTCGGTGCAGTTCTCCGGCGGTGAGCCGACGATGTCGCCGCACTTCCTCGACGCGGTTCGCTACGCCCGCAAGGTCGGGTACACCTCGGTGCAGGCCGCGACCAACGGCATCGAGTTCGCGAAGAAGCCCGAGTTTGCCAAGGCTGCCGCCGAGGCTGGTCTGCGCTATGCCTATCTGCAGTTCGACGGGATCGGCAACGCCGCCAACTCGCATCGCCTGGTCGGGAACCTGTTCGACGTCAAGCTCCGCGCGATCGAGAATCTCTACAACGCCGGCGTCGACATTGTGCCGGTCGTCACGATCGTCAACGGCGTTAACAACGAGCAGGTCGGCCGCATCATCCAGTTCGCGCTCGACAATCCGAAGAAGATCAATTTCCTCTCGTTCCAGCCGGTGTCGTTCACCGGCCGCGACGAGGAGATCACGGTCGAGCGCCGCGAGGCGCAGCGCTACACGCTGTCGCACCTCGCGCACGACGTGAAGAAGCAGACCGGTTTCGGCGAACCGACGCGCGACTGGTTCCCGATTTCGTTTGTCGGCACCTTCACCGACTGGGCCGACATCGTCCACGGCCCGACGGAGCAGTGGGGCAACCTGACCTGCGGCTGCCACCCGAACTGCGGCATCGGCATGGCGCTGATGATCGACAAGGAAACGCGCGAGGCCGTGCCGGTGACGGCCTTCCTCAACGCCAAGCAACTCGCCGTCGACGTTCGCCAGGTGAACGATGCATCGCGGGGCCGCTACCTGTCGCTGCTCGGGATGGGGCTGGCGCTGCTCAAGAACTACGACCCGCTGCAGACGCCGACCCACTTCCGGATCTCTGACCTGTTCAAGAAGTTCGACAAGACGTTCGGCGCGACCGGGGCGGACTACGGCAAGGTGTCAGCGGACCGCACCATCGACGACATCCACAAGCGCCGGTCGGACCGGTGGAACTTCCTGTTCATCGCCGGCATGTGGTTCCAGGATCTCTTCAACTACGACTTCCGCCGCACGGAACGCTGCATCATTCCGTATGCGACGCAGGAAGGCGAGATCAGCTTCTGCGCCTACAACACCGGCATCGGCTGGCGGAACATCATCGAGAAGATGCACATGACGGCGACGCTCACCAAGTGGTACGAGGAGCACGGACGTCATGACATCTACGCCGGCGGCAAGAAGGTGGCGCTCGAGACGACCGCGCACAGCCTGATCCTGGATCCCGAGGCCGTCGCGGCCGGCAAGCAGACCGACCTCGACCAGGTCGGGATCGCGAAGAATGCGCGCGAAGAGAAGCTCCGCGCCCGGGCCGCCAAGAAGCTCGATCCCGAGCAGGAGAAGATGGCCGAACTCTATCGGCAGCACGTGCTCAAGGAGCAGCCGACCCTCAAGATCCAGGGCCTCGGCGGCACCAAGAAGCCGGTGCAGGACGTCCTGCACGACAAGACCAAGTAGGTCTTCGCTGAGAGTGCGGAGGGGCTTCGCTGCGGGTGCAGGCAACTGCGCTGAGGGTGCGGGGCACTGCGCTCAGGGTGCAGCGACCTAACGGAGAGAGTGCGGGGCCGCGCGGACATTGTTCGCGCGGCCTTTTTCACGTGCTACGTGCTACGTGCGACGTGCTGCGTACTGTTCGGAAGTGGGAACGTCGCGTTCGTGGACGGACGGCCGGAGCTGATGCGCTTTCAGCCGGAGATGCGCTAAGGCGTGTTCCTGCAGCCAGTTGACCGGAGCGGTGTTGCTGGCACTGCTGGTGCCCTTTGACTCTGGATGCTTCTCCGTCTGCTGCGTGGCATGTTCCGCGCGCCTGCCCTCACAGTTGCGGCCACTCTTTGCATCGCGATCGGGATTGCGGCGACGACGGCCGTGACGACTCTTGCCAACGCCGTCCTCTTGCGGCCGGTGCCGTTTCCCGACGCGGATCGTCTCGTGCGCGTATGGCTCGAGGAGCCGGGCGTGGATCCGCGGGTGTCGCTGTCGATCCCGGAAGCGCGCGAGCTGATGGACGTCGATGTCTTCGAGCACGTTCTGCCGACCGCGCGCGTGCCGGCCGTTGCGGTCCACAGGGACGGTGCCGAACGGCTTCGCGGCGAGGCTATTACGCCGGATTACTTTGAGCGCCTCGGGATTCGGCCAGCTGCGGGACGATTGCTGCAAGCCTCCGATCACGCGTCCGACGCACCGAGCGCCATCGTCATCGGCCATGGCCTGTGGACGCGTGCCCATGGCGGCAGCCCTGCCGCGGTCGGCACCACGTTGTGGACCCAGCGTGCGGTCTACACGATCGTCGGCGTCGCGCCGCAGGGATTCACCGGCACGGTCGAGGACGACGAGGTCGAGTTCTGGGTACCGCTCGAACGCTACGAGCCGCAGACGACGATCACCGATCGCGACAGCCGGCAGACGTGGATGATTGCGTCGGTGCGGCCGTCGGCAAGCTATGAGGAAGCTGTCGCGGCGATCGGCCGGATCACCGATAGCTGGAAGGCTCGCGAGCCGGAGCGTTCGCCTCGCCGTGACCCTCAGTCACGAGGACGGCGGGACAACGCAGGAGCGCGCCGCGGTGTTCGCGCGCCTGGCCCGCGCTGTCGCGGCCGTGCCCGGTGTGACCGCGACCGGGCTGGCGGCGCCGACGCTGCGGCCCTGGGATTCGGGACGCGGCCGCGTGATGTTCAGTGAGCTGCAGGCTGCGGGCAGCGACGCTGGGCTGCCGTCGGGCGTCCATATGACGGACGAAGGTCTGCTGCCCGCGCTCGGGATCCGTGTGCTGGCGGGGCGGAACTTCCATCCGTCCGAAACGTCGAACGTGGCGATCATCAGCCGCAGCCTGGCCGAGCGGATGGGCGGCGCGACCGTCGCGCTCGAGCGCACCATCACGCTCCTCGCTGAGGATGATGCTGATCCCGCCGAAGCGTTCCGCATCATCGGTGTGGCGAACGACGTCGCCTACGATGGCCTCGCGGAGCAGGGCACGCGCCGTGTGATCCGCTACCAGGAGGGCAGCGATCGGCGGCGCCGGCCGCTGGGACGTTTACGTGCCGCTTACGTGCCGCTGGCGCGCGTCGCGGTGTCGACGGTCTCGATCGCGGCCGCGACGTCGGTGGATCCCGCCTCGATCATCAGCGCGGTCCGCGGCAGCATCGCGCAGGTTGCGCCAGGCTCCGCCGTCCACTGGACCGGCACGATGGCCGACGAGGTTGCTCTGGAGTATGCACCCTCTCGCTTTTACGGCGTACTCGTGAGCGCGTTCTCGGCGAGCGCGCTGCTCCTCACGAGCGTCGGGCTCTTCGCGCTGCTGTGGAACACCGCGGCGGCGCGAACGGGGGAGATGGGTCTGCGCCTGGCGCTCGGCGCACGACGTGGCGGGATCGCGTGGCTCCTGGTGTCGGCCGGTGCGCGGCCGGTCGCCCTCGGCATCGGGCTCGGCTTGCTCGGCGCGCTCTGGTGCGCGGACTGGATGGCGGCCTTTCTCTACGATCTACCGGCCCTCGACCCGGTATCATTCGGCGGCGCAACGGCGCTGCTGCTCCTGGTGTGTCTTGGCGCGTCGCTGATCCCGGCGCGTCGCGCCGCGTCGGTGGATCCACTGGTGGCGCTGAAGAGAGAATGAGTTAGTTGAATCAGCGCGCCCGATACACCGCGTAGGCAACGATGATCGCGATCAGGATCAGAACGATCCGGGCCGCTCCCATCATCCTGGTGTTGGCAACGTGCCGGGTGCCTTTCGGCTTGATGCCCGTGACGGCGGCAACGACAGCGACGAGCGCGGCGAGCAGGAGCCATGTGAGCCAGGTCATGTGGGGGATCATACTCCCGAACTGCAAAGCCGCCGGGTTACGATCCGCGCCATGCGGCCCAACGTTCGGCGATCCCGGCTTCGAGTCGCCCTGATCGTGACCAGCGTGGCCGTCATCTGCTCCCTCCTCCTGCCTTCATCAGCGACAGCGAACGCGGATTCACCGTCAGTTCCTTGATTTCGAACTCCGCTCCCGGTCGTCCTTGAACGATCCCGCCAGCCTCAACATACCTCCGGTCGGGAGTGAGGACCACGAAGAAGTTGATGCCGAAGGCGGCCAACTGGATGGCGAGGCTGGCGAGCGTGAGCCACACGGGGACGGGAGTCGGCACCAACCCACCATCGAGCACGATGCTGAACGCGACGCCGAGTGCAATCAGCGCCGGGAACTCGATCCAGAAGAACGCCTGGCCGGAATCGATCCTGGGCAGCTGGTAGTGGACGAAGTCGAGGAACGGCTTGGTCCCGACCGCTCCCAGCGCGAGAGCGGT
>JACDDJ010000737.1 GCA_013817065.1 Acidobacteriota bacterium | reverse complement strand
CCTCCCGTGCGATTCAGCGCAACAGGTGGTTCGTACCCGATGGACGCGACTACTCGCCGTCCACTGACCGCCACAGTTCTTCGCTGAGCATTCAGCGGCTGCCGGCGTCGGCCAGCGCTTCGTGGACGAGCGTGAGCAGCGCAATACACGCGGTGTCGCTGCGGAGCGCTCTCGGTCGCATGCCGACGGAGGTGAATCCGTGGGCGTGCAGCATCTCGCGTTCGAAGTCGGTCCAGCCACCTTCCGGACCCACCGCGAGTAGACACCGTTCCGCTCGGGACGTTTCGACAGCGGACCGCACCGAGTTGCGGGCAGTTGGATCGGCGAGGAGTCTCGCCGCCTGATCTCCAGGCTCGCCCAGTTCGTCCTCCACCAGTACTTTCAATCGTCGATGGATGGAGACGACCGGCAGGCGAGTGTCGCGGGCCTGTTGCAGTCCCTCGATCAGCAGCGGCCGGTAGCACTCGGGTGAGAGGACGTGCGTATCGAAGTATTGCCGCTCGACACGGGCGGCGTTGACCCCCAGGATCCGCCCGACGCCGATCGCGGCCAGTTGCGCCCACAGCCGTTTCATCACCTTGGGACGAGGCAGTGCGAGCAGCAGGTCCACGGCGGGGAGTGAAGGACGCGAGGCTTCGAACGCGCAATCGAGGGTGACGCTGCTGCCGTCCACGGACCGGACCGTTCCGAGACCTCGAGGTCCATCGATGATGCCGATCTGGATCGGCAGGCCGGGCCCTGCTTTCAGCACGTTGCGGATATGCAGGGCGCGCCCATCATCAATCGCAACGGTCCCGGCGTCTAAGATCTCTCGACGGCTGAAGAGGATCAGGTTCAATGTCTCTTGATTCTAAGAGGATGGCAATGGCGGGGGAGACCCACGCGACGATCTATCATCCCGCGGCGTTGCGCGCCTTCCGCGCGCTGTTCAAGCCTGCAGCGAAGTAGCAAACGTCGCGCAAATGCCTGATTGAGATGGGCACGCACGCTGAGTCGCTTCTGTAGCACAATCGACTCGCCCTGACCGAGCGGGGAAGCGTCGCCAGGGCGTCAGGATTACACCATGCACTTCGACCTTCGGTATGCCGTCCGGCAGCTTTTCAAGTCCCCGTGGTTTTCGCTCGTGGCCGTCGGCGGCCTGGGGCTTGGAATCGGCGCCAACGTCGCGCTTTTCAGCGTGATCAACTCGGTCTTTCTCCGACCCTTGCCCTACCGCGAACCCGGACGGCTGGTCAGGTTGAGCTCCACACACCAGGAACGCAATCTGACGCGCGCCGGCTTTTCGTATCCGCGCTATCTCGAGGTCCAACAGCGACAGCAGGTCTTCAGCGACGTCGGATTCTCGGCGGGCAATGCCTTTACGCTGACCGGGCGGGCGGATCCCGAGCAGGTGTTCGGTCTGCACGCGTCGGCGTCGATGCTGCCGGTCCTGGGGTTGGAACCGATCGTCGGACGCAATTTCTCAGCGGAGGAGGATCGGCCCGGAGGGGAGCACGTCGTCCTCATCAGTCCGCGATTCTGGCAGGAGCGCTTCAATCGGAGTCCCTCAGCGGTCGGACAGGCGCTCACCTTGAACGGCGCGCCCTACACGATCATCGGCGTTCTGCCGGAGGCGGCGACCGCCTTCCCGCTGGCTGATTTCCAGGTCTGGGTGCCGCGCCCGGCCGAAGTGCCGTACCTCGTAGCGTCGCAGTTGAACAACGGCTGCTTCTGCTTCCAGACCGTCGCACGGCTGCAACCCGGCGTCTCGCTCGAGCAGGCCCGTGACGCGATGAATGTCATCGCCGCGGGATACCGCTCGGCAAGTCCCGCGAACGTCGATGCGCCTTCGCAGATCGAGGTGGTCCCGTTACTCGAAGATGCGGTGGGGGAGCAGCGGCAGAGCTATTTGCTGTTGTTCGGCGCGGTCGCCTGCGTGCTGCTGATTGCCTGCGCGAACATCGCCAACATGCTGCTCGTCCGATTCGCCGGCAGGCGGAAGGAATTCGCCGCTCGCTTTGCGCTTGGCGCCAGCCGTCTGCAGGTGGTTCGGCAGTTGGTGATCGAGAGCATGCTCCTGGCGCTTCTTGGAGGAGTGGTTGGCGTGCTGTTCGCGCAGTGGGCCCTCGGCGCGGTGGTCGCGCTCGGCGCGGACTTGATTCCCCGCGCGGTCGAGATCAGCCTCGACCGCCAGGCCCTGCTCTTCTCGCTGCTGGTGACACTGGTGACGGGGCTGCTGATCGGATTGCTGCCAGCGCTACAGGCGGCTCGTGTCAACGTGAACGAGACGCTGAAGGAAGCCAGCCGCGGTTCGACGGGCGCCGGTCAGCGGCTTCGCGCCGGTCTTCTCGTTGGCGAAGTGTCGCTGTCGCTCGTCCTGCTGGTCGCGGTCGGCCTGCTGCTCACCAGCTTCGCTCGTCTCCAGCGTGTCGAAGCGGGGTTCCAGCCGGAGGGCATCTTCACGGCACAACTCGCGCTGCCGCCCGAGCGGTATGACCCCAACCAGCTCGTTGCCTTCTACGAGCAGCTGTACGCGCGCCTGTCGACGATGCCGAGCAGCACGTCGGCTGCGCTCACCGATCGCGTGCCGCTCACGGGCGGGGCGACACCGGCGCCGATCGCGGTCATGGGCCGATCG